>JAYEOJ010000155.1:0-8543 GCA_034722835.1 Bacteroidota bacterium
GGAGTAGACCAGGGCATGGCCGTTGTGGCTCCCATGATCGTTGCCGCCATCGGAATTGTTCTTTCCATAATTGGAATTTTTATGGTACGGGCCAAGGATTCGGCCACCCAGAAGAACCTGCTCAACGCACTTCTGCTTGGTACAGGAGGCAGTTCAGTATTGATCCTCGCTGCAATGGCAGGAATGGCTGCTCTTGGCTGGGTAAGCTGGGGTATCTTTGGTGCCGTGGTTGCAGGTCTCGCTGCCGGTGTGATCATCGGACAGGGAACAGAACTTTTTACATCAGATGAGTATAAAGCTACCAAGGGTATTGCTTCAGCAACCCAACAGGGACCGGCTACCACCATCATCGATGGTATGGCTGTAGGAATGTACTCTACCTGGATTCCTGTAGTAACCATCGTTATTGCGATCATTGCTGCCTTTGGATTTTCTGGTGGATTTTCTGAATTCTCAAGTGGTGTTTACGGAATCGGTTTTGCTGCTGTAGGTATGCTCTCCACACTGGGCATTACTCTGGCCACCGATGCCTTCGGACCCATTGCTGATAACGCAGGTGGAAATGCTGAAATGGCTGAGCTTCCCCCGGAAGTTCGCGAACGGACCGATGCCCTGGATATGCTTGGAAATACCACTGCAGCCACTGGTAAAGGTTTTGCCATTGGCTCGGCTGCCCTGACTGCCATGGCGCTTATGGCTGCTTATATGGAAGAGGTAAGGCTCTGGCTCGGCAGACTGGCAGATAAGGCCATCGATGGATTCGAGCGGGTAGGTGACACGCTTTTTTATACAGATCATGCTCCGGCTGCTGCTGATGGATTAAATGTTGTTCAGTTGAGCCAGGCTACCATTCACGATTTTGTGGGTGCTTATGACCTCTCGATTTTTAATCCCATGGTTCTGGGAGGAATCTTCATGGGTGCTATGATGGCATTTGTATTCTGTGCCATGACCATGAAGGCTGTGGGTCGCGCCGCTGGTGCCATGGTTGATGAAGTGCGCCGGCAGTTTCGTGAGATTCCCGGTATCATGGAAGGCAAAGCCACTCCTGAATATGCCAAGTGTGTGGAGATTTCCACCAAAGGTGCTCAGAAGGAGATGCTTCTTCCATCCCTGCTGGCTATCGCCGTTCCTATCGCCATTGGTCTGATTCTTGGAGTAGCCGGTGTAATTGGATTGCTGGTTGGTGGTCTGACCACAGGATTCACCCTGGCGGTGATGTTGAACAACGCCGGTGGAGCCTGGGACAATGCCAAAAAATACATCGAGAAAGGTAATTTCGGTGGAAAAGGAAGCGATGCTCACCATGCTGCAGTTGTTGGTGATACTGTAGGTGATCCATTCAAAGACACCTCAGGTCCTTCACTGAACATCCTGATCAAACTGATGACTATGGTATCTGTTGTAATGGCAGGTCTTACCGTAGCCTTCGGACTTTTCTAGGAATAAAATACAGATAAAAGAAAAGGGGCTGTCTCACTTGGGGCGGCCCTTTTTGATTTGTACCTGAAGATTTTTATTGCCTGATGATTTCGCCTTTGCCCGGCAGGAATTTTTTGAGACGAAATTCATTGCCGTCGAAAATGCCATAGGTGAAATTGCCGATCCAGTCACCCAGGCAGATGACCCGGCTT
Organism: Bacteroidota bacterium; assembly: GCA_034722835.1. Lineage (GTDB taxonomy): Bacteria > Bacteroidota > Bacteroidia > Bacteroidales. The sequence continues at coordinate 1,635 of JAYEOJ010000155.1, forward strand.
TTTTCGGCAATAATAATATCATAGGGGATATGCCGGTGTCCGAAAACAAAGTACTCGATTTCCGGGTGCTTCTCCAGTTTTTGCCGGGCAAATTGCACCTGGTGTTCATTATCGGCACCCAGGAAGGAGCCAAGCGCTCCGTGTTTCATACGGCTTTTGGTCGACCACCAGTGAGCAAATGCCATAGATCCATTGGGATGAATTCGAGCGTAGAACCACTGTATGGCCCGGTTTTTAAAAATACTCTGGAGCATCTTGTAGGAGCGGTCGCCACGATACAGGCCATCGCCATGTCCAAGGAAAAACCGGTGCTTGTTCCATTCCCTGAAGATGCTTTTCCGGTGCACTTTCAGGTTAATCTCTGAAGGCAGATAATCGAACACCCAGATATCATGATTGCCCGGGATCAGGTGGATCTCCACTCCATCGTCACTGAGGGAGGCCAGGGTACCCAGGAAACGGGTAAATCCCCTTGGGACCACCTTTTTGTATTCAAACCAGTAGTCAAACACATCGCCCAGCAGCCACAGCTCTTTTGCATCCTGCCGGATCTCTTCCAGCCACTCAACAAAAAGTTTTTCGCGGCGAAGGCTCTCTTCCGCAGGCTGCATCCCCAGGTGGAGATCAGAGGCAAAGTATATGTGCTGCCGCTCAGCCATTCGGTTTATATCAGGTTATCCAGCCAGGTCTCCAGGGTCCGGCCATAAAGATTCTTGGCTACAATATCACCATCCCGGTTGATCAGGTAGGTGGTGGGTAGCTGGGTAATATTGTAAAGAAGAGCTGCGTTGGATTCAGGAAAAGAGAGTTCCGATACGTTGATCCAGTTGAATTCATTAAAATCAATGGCGGTCATCCAGTTGATTTTGTTGTTATCAAGTGAGATGGCATAGACTTCAAATCCTTTATCATGATACTTTTTATAGGTAGACTGTAACTGAAGCAGTACCTGAATACTGGCACTGTTTCCAGATGCCCAGAAGGCAATCAGGGTTACTTTTCCCTTGAGAGAAGAGAGGGCAATTTCCTGATCATCCCTGTCAGGAATGGCAAGATCAAGCATACCGGAAGCCTCATCGGCCATATCCATCAGCGCATTGACCTTTATGGCCTCCTGAAAGGCGGCCTCCCGCTGTTCGATATCCGCGCGGAGCGATAAGGTCAGCGATGAATTTGGGCAGGTGCTTTCCAGGGAGTCAGCTACGGCCTTGAAATACTGCAGGTCATTTTCCAGATTCAGAACCAGGGTCTCCTCATCATATTTTTGATAGAGGGCATAAACACTGGAAAGAGATCCCATGTGCTCCACCAGGTATTTGATAGTAAAACGCTTTTGCTTAATAATTGCCTGGGCATAAGTATTTCTAAGCAGCTCCATTTGCGGATTTTCAGGATCCCCGATGGTGCCGGCTACAAGCTGGAGTGAGTCAAGGTCCTTGCGTGTCAGAGCAAGGTGCTCAACCAATGTCCGGATTCCTTCAGACTCTTCAGAACCGGACAGGGTGTAAGCTGTTCCAAAGGATTCATGGCTGCTTTCAAGTGAGATCTTTTCGCCGGGAGAAACCATAAGATTGATAATCGCTCCACTATCATTTTTTAAAATGTAGAGCTCAGGTTCTTCCAGGCCAAATCTGATCGAAAACGAACCATCTTTTGCTGTTTTCACCGAATCGATCACCGAAGTTCTGTTTACATCGAGTCTTTCAAGGGTCAGATTTATTTCTTCTCCTCCATGGATCAGGCCACTGATTTCGGTCCTGCTGCTCTTGCATGCAAATGCTGTGATCGCTATGATCAGCACAATTATAAAAGGGATGCTTCTATTCATATTAGTTGTTCAATAATTGGTCCAGTTTACCTATTAATTCATCTCCGTATAAGGCTGTCTCCACGATTTTCCCCGCAGGATCAATAATCACCATAAAAGGAATCTTCTCCACGCCGTAAAGATCCACAACCGGGGTCTCCCAACGATTTAAATCACTTACATGATCCCAATTCAGCCCATCCGCATCAATGGCCCCGGTCCAGGCGTTTAAGTTATCATCTACCGAGACCTGCAAAATCCTGAAGTTCATATCTCCAAATCGTTCACTTGCCTTTTTCAGAACTGCATTTTCCTCTCTGCTCAAATTGCTCCAGGAGGCCCAGAAGCCCAGGAGAACATAATTACCTTTCAGGCTGGACAAAGCCATTTTGCTTCCATCAGGGCGTGAAGATACAAAATCGGGAGCGATCTCTCCCTTTTTCAGTGTCTTTGCCTGTTGACCGCTCTCCATAAGCATTTTTGCTTCCGTAACCTGAGCATGCAGCAACTGGACTGCCTCCAGTTCACTGTGACTGGCCATCATGACCGAATCCACGAAACCGTAGGCAGGAAAATCTATTCTTGGATGAAATACCGGGATGCCCTGTCCATAAAGGTTATAGAGTGCTATCAGGATGGCCGGGGAGCCTGGATTCTCATGAATAAAACGAATGGAATAGTCCTGAAATGCTGAAGTAATTGAATCAAATTGAAGATCAAGCTGCTGTTTCAGATTCGTATAATCCGGAGAAGAAACCAGCTCCCTGTTCTTTCGGGCGATATCACCAAGGGCCTCCAGTGCTTTTTTATGTTCTGCCGCCAGGATCTGGAGTAGTGTTGAACCGGGGGACCCCTTGATGGTATAGCTGTTCTTGTCCTCCAGTTGACCATTAAGATCAATGGACTCTCCCGGCTCCAGTAGAAGTGTAATATATCCGGCGGGTCCGTATCTGAGTACATAAAAAGCGATTTGATCCTGTAAAAAGGAGATGTTAAATTTTCCTGAATCATCACATAAAACGGTATCTACAGGAATGTACTCACGGGCACCCATTTCCTCCAGCAATACTTCTTCCCCTGCACCATTTAAAAGCTTCCCCCTTATGATGGTACTGTTTTCAAGGATTCCACGAGGGTTTTCGGTAGCTGACTTTTGATTGCATCCGCCTGTTGTGAGCAACAGAAAAACCAGAATATATAAACCTGAATGTTTAATCATGCTTAAAATTTTGTTATAAAAATAGTAAGAATGAAATATGTATGGATTAGTTTCTAATTTTGTAGCTGAATTCTTTATTAATACAATCTTTTATCAGGATTCATTTTTTTGTACTTTACAGTTTAATTCTAACCTAGATGAGTTACCTGAAGTTTGAAAAAACTGAACTGGTCAACCTGGAGTATTCGCTCTCCAGGGAGTTGATCAGATCAAACCGTGCAGGTTCTTACGCCTCGTCCACCATCATCGGATGCAACACCAGGAAGTATCATGGCCTGCTTGTTTGTCCCCTGGAGGAGATGGATGGCGAACACCATGTACTGCTCTCCACACTGGATGCCACAGTGGTACAACACAATAAGGAGTTCAACCTTGGGATCCATAAGTATGAGGGAGATAATTATGTCCCCAAAGGACATAAATATGTCAGGGAATTTGATACCACCCGAACTTCCCACCTGGTTTACCGGGTGGGCGGAGTGATACTTTCAAGAGAGATCCTGCTGGTATCGAAGGCCGAACAGGTACTGGTAAAATATACCTTGCTTGATGCGCATTCAGATACCTTACTTCGTTTGCAGCCATTTCTTGCCTTCCGGAATTTCCATGCCTTAAGCCAATCCAACCTCTATGCCAATACTAAGTACACTGAAGTGGATAACGGGATCATGTCAAGGCTATATGAGGGATACCCCGGACTCTATATGCAATGCTCCAAGGCTGTAGAATTTGTTCCTGTTCCTGACTGGTATTTCAATGTTGAGTATATGGAGGAACAGAAAAGAGGGTATGAGTATAAAGAGGACCTCTATGTGCCCGGGTATTTTGAAATGCGCATCAAAAAGGGTGAATCTGTTATTTTTTCGGCATCCACCAGCGAGGTGGCTGCAAATGGATTGAAAAGGAAATTCACCTCGGAACTGAAGCTGCGCATTTCAAAGGATAGTCTGAAGGACTGTTTACTGAATGCGGCTCAGCAGTTTATTGTAAGAAAGGAAGGCAGTACTGAGATAAAGGCCGGATTTCCCTGGTTTGGTACCTGGGGAAGGGACACCTTTATGGCCTTACCCGGACTCACTTTGACAACCGGGGATCTTCCTACCGCCCTGGAGGTTATCGATTCAATGGTTGCAAGAATGAAACACGGGCTCTTTCCCAACACAGCCGTAAAGGGCTTACCTGCGTTTAATTCTTCTGATGCTCCCCTCTGGTTCATCCGGGCCCTGCAGCAATATGAAAAATATGATCCGGAATTTGATATCTGGAAAAAATACGGAAAGGTCATTAAAGAAGTCCTTGAAACGTATCGGAATGGGACATCTGGTATAATCTGGATGCTTGACAATGGTTTGATTCATGCTGAGGATGGAGAAAATCCACTTACCTGGATGGATGCCATTGTCGATGGTCACCTGGTAACTCCGCGGCATGGACTGGTTGTTGAGGTCAATGCCCTGTGGTACAATGCCGTATGTCAGGCGCTTCAGTGGTCGGAGAAGAGAGACCGGACTTTTTTCAAATCGTGGAACCATTTTCCTGAACTAATCAGGGAATCATTTGTTGATCAGTTCTGGAATCAGGAAAAGGCCTACCTGGCCGACTATGTCCATGGGGAATTCAAGGATTTTTCGGTCAGGCCCAGCCAGGTGATTGCTGTTTCGGTCGATTATTCACCGCTTGATTCTGAAATGAAGAAATCGATCCTTGATGTGGTGCAGGGTGAGTTGCTTACTCCTCGGGGCTTAAGAAGCCTCTCACCAAAAAATGAAGCCTACAAGGGGATTTATGATGGGAACCAGGAAAAACGCGATCGTGCTTATCACCAGGGGACGGTCTGGCCCTGGTTGCTTGAGCATTTTGTTGAAGGAGTATTGGGGGTACATAAGAATTCCGGACAAAGCCAGATCAAAAAAATATTTGATGGATTTGAAGATGTGATGAGTAAAAGGGGTATCGGCAGTATCTCGGAAATTTATGATGGGAATCCTCCCCATTATGCAAGGGGATCTATTTCACAGGCCACTGGAGTAGCTGCTTTGCTAAGAATTGGTGAGATGATAGAAGGATTTAATAAATGATACTTAATCTCGACCTATGAAGGTACTGATGTTCGGGTGGGAGTTTCCACCACATATTTCCGGGGGATTGGGAACTGCATGTTACGGGCTGACCCGTGGCATGTCTGTTGTTCCCGATCTGGATATCCTGTTTGTGGTTCCCAAGGCTCATGGAGATGAGGACCAGAGCAGGATCCGTCTACTGGGTGCGGGTGATGTGACCCTCGACATCAGAAAAGTGAGAGATCATCAGTTTCTGAAGGACCTCTCTTATATTGAGATCAACTCCAACCTGGTCCCCTATACAAGTCCTGAAGAGTATGATGAACTTGTCAATAAGGCAGAGACCAGGGGGAAAAGGCTTGTGGAAACGAGCATGGGAGGTAAGCTCAATTTCACAGGGAAATATGGAAAGAATTTGTATGAAGAGATTGCCAATTATGCGGTAGTGGCTGGCGAGATTGCTCTGGAACAGGACTTTGATGTTATCCATTCTCATGATTGGCTGACCTACCCGGCAGGTATTGCGGCCAAACGAGCTTCCGGAAAACCGCTGGTGATTCATGTGCATGCCACCGATTTTGACAGGAGTGGAGGAAAGGTGAATCCCACGGTGTTTGAGATTGAGAAGACCGGAATGGAACTGGCCGATAAAATCATTGCGGTCAGCAATCTGACCCGCAATACGGTGATTGATAAATACGGTATCCACCCCAACAAGGTGGTCACTGTTTACAATGCAGTAGATCCCCTGTCGGATCTTGAAAAGCTTCAGCTAAAGAGGGGGATTACCGATAAGGTAGTTACCTTCCTGGGGAGGGTTACCTTACAGAAGGGACCGGAGTATTTTGTGCAGGCAGCTTACAAAGTGCTTCAGAAGATGGATAATGTGAGGTTTGTGATGGCCGGAAGCGGAGAGTTACTTGAAAAGATGATTCACTGGACCGCTTCACTGGGAATCTCAGACAGGTTCCACTATACGGGTTTCCTGAAAGGGGATGATGTGTTCCGGATGTTTTCCATCAGTGATGTCTATGTGATGCCATCGGTTTCCGAACCCTTTGGAATATCACCTCTGGAAGCCATGCAGTCCAATGTGCCTTCCATCATATCTCATCAGTCGGGGGTAGCAGAAATCCTGACCCACGCCTTTAAGGTTGATTTTTGGGATGTGGACGCGCTTGCCGATGCCATTTATGGGCTCTTGAATTATCCTGCTCTTTCAGAAATGTTTAAGAAACATGGAATGGAAGAGGTACATGATATGAAGTGGGAGAACTCGGGCAAAAAGGTCCACTCCATCTATAAAGAATTTGTTCAGTAGAAAAAAATAACAAGCTATACAATGAGAACCATCTGTCTCTATTTCCAGATCCACCAACCTTTCCGGTTCAGAAGATACCGCTTTTTCGATATTGGAAACGATCACTATTATTATGATGATTTTTCCAACGAATCCATCCTTAACAAGGTGGCCCAGAAATGTTACCTGCCTGCTAACGAGTTGATGTTAAAACTGATAGAGAAGCATAAGGGCAAATTTAAAATTGCCTACTCCATTTCGGGGATCGCTTTGGATCAGTTCAGGCTCTATGCTCCTGAAGTCCTGGACAGTTTTAAGAGACTGGCCGATACGGGGAAGGTGGAATTTCTTTCGGAAACATATGCTCATTCCCTTAGTTCACTGAAGGGGCGGGAGGAATTTGAACGTCAGGTCAAGGCTCATGACCACCTGATCGAAGAGTACTTTGGACAGAAGCCGAAGGTTTTTCGAAATACGGAACTGGTATACTCGGATGAGATTGGTGCCATGGTGGCTGATATGG
>JAYEOJ010000155.1:8553-15953 GCA_034722835.1 Bacteroidota bacterium
AAAGCCATGCTTACAGAGGGTGCCAAACATGTGCTGGGCTGGAAGAGTCCCAACTACCTTTATTGTAATGCCATCAATCCCAAATTGAAGCTCTTGTTGAAGAACTTCAAGCTAAGCGATGATATAGCCTTCAGGTTCTCCAACAAGGGATGGCCAGAATACCCCCTGACCGCTGAAAAGTATGTGGATTGGTTAAACCAGACTCCGGACAAGGAAGAGGTGATTAATCTTTTTATGGATTACGAAACTTTTGGGGAGCACCAGTGGAAGGAGACCGGAATCTTTGATTTTCTGGAGGCTCTTCCAGGTAGTGTATTCAAGTCTTCTCCCTTTACTTTCAGTACTCCTTCGGAAGTAGCACGCAAGTTGCAGGTGGTTTCTGCAGTGAATGTGCCCCATCCCATCTCCTGGGCGGATGAGGAACGTGACCTTACAGCCTGGTTGGGAAATGAGATGCAGAGTGAAGCATTTAATAAGCTTTATTCCCTGGGAGAGAAGGTGTATGAGTCGGACGATGACGGAATCAAACAGGATTATGCCTACCTGCAGGTGAGCGATCATTTCTATTATATGTCCACGAAATTCTTTTCCGATGGAGAGGTTCATTCCTATTTCAATCCCTATGACACCCCATATGATGCATTTATTAATTATATGAATGTATTGAGTGACTTTGAAATCAGGGTGAATGCTGCAGCTCGTGCAAATGTGGATGACCATGTGGCCCGCCTGAGCAAGATCATTAAGGAAAAGGATGAACAGCTGGAGAAGCTTGAAAGCCGGCTGTCCATCCAGCAATCATCTGTTGTAAAGAAAGCCGCTGCTCCAAAAAAGACCGCTGCTCCAAAAAAGACTGCTGCTACAAAAAAGACCGCAGCTACAAAAAAGACGGCTGCTCCAAAAAAGACGGCTTCAGCAAAGAAGCCTACCACTGGTAAGAAAAGTTAAAAATCTGAAACATATTGAAGAATGAGGAAACCTGATTATTTATTCGAGGTTAGTTGGGAAGTATGTAATAAAGTTGGGGGGATCCATACCGTGATCTCCACCAAAGCACTGAATGTTGTCAAAGAGATGGCAGATCAGTATATCACCATAGGTCCGGATGTATGGAGAGAGAGCGGGGAGCATCCTGAATTTGAAGAGGATGGCACCTTGTTTCCTGATTGGCGTGAACATGCCGCCAGGGAGGGCATCCGGGTGAGGATCGGCCGCTGGAAGATTGCCGGTCGCCCCATTGCCGTTGTACTTGATTTCACCACTTTCATTCATCGGAAGGATGAGATATTCAAGAATCTTTGGGAATCCTATAAGCTGGACTCCATAAGCGGGCATTGGGATTATATTGAACCGGCCCTGTTTGGATATGCAGCCGGACAGGCCATTGAGAGTTTCTCCAGGTACTACGACCAGGAGAAGAAGAACCTTGTGGCGCACTTTCACGAGTGGCAGACCGGGGCCGGACTGCTCTACCTGGAAAAGTATCAACCTACCGTTGGCACAGTATTTACAACTCATGCTACCACAGTGGGTCGTTCCATTGCCGGAAACATGCAATCCCTATACAGCCAGATGGAGCATCTGAACGGAGACCAGAAGGCCAGGGAACTGAATGTGGTTTCCAAACATTCCATGGAAAAACTGGCAGCTACCCATGCGGATGCCTTTACTACCGTAAGTGAACTGACGGCGAAAGAATGCCTTCGTTTTCATGAGCGGATGGTGGACGAGGTGTTGCCCAATGGCTTTGAGGACCGTTTTGTGCCGGATGAAAAATCATTTGGTAAGAGCAGAGCATTGGCAAGAGAAAAGATGTTGCAGGTGGCTTCTGCACTTACGGGCGATCCGCTGCCGGAAGACACCCTGCTGATGGCGACCAGTGGCAGGTATGAGTTCAGGAACAAAGGGATCGATCTGTTTATTGACGCACTGGGAGAATTAAACAGGAACAGTAACTGTCCCGGCAAGGCCGTGGCCTTCCTGCTTATCCCGGCCAACCACTATGGCCCGTACAGGGAATTACTGGAGAGCATGAATAAAGGCAGTCAGGAGGATCTGGGACAGAATCACCTGACTCACAACCTGCATTATGAGGAACATGACCAGATTCTGAACAGGATCAAGAGCAACGGTCTGAATAACTCCCCGGACGACAGGGTAAAGGTGATTTTTGTTCCTTCCTACCTGAATGGCAATGATGGGATTTTTAACCTGGCCTACTATGATGTTTTAATCGGACTTGACCTGACCGTCTTTCCATCCTATTACGAACCATGGGGCTATACCCCTCTGGAGAGCCTGGCATTCAGTGTGCCCACGGTGACCACTTCGCTTACCGGATTCGGACTCTGGGTGAACAATAAATACAGGAAGGAGGTTCCGGGGATCACTGTAATTCCCAGGGATGATTTCAATGATGGTGAAGTTGTAAAAGGCATCAGTCAGGCCATCGCCAATAACTGCAAACATGGTGGTAAGGAGAGAGAACCCAGTCGTGAAGGTGCACATGCCATCTCAAGAATTGCACTCTGGGACAACCTGATCCGGTATTACTGGCAGGCCTATGACAAGGCGCTGCAAAGTGCCGAAGGGAAGGAGATTGTCTACTATGAGAAGGAACGGATAGAAAAGCTTCCGGAAACTGAACAGGCACTTGTGGATATTCATCCTTACTGGCGCCGGGTACTGGTTCAGCAGAATATACCCGAAAAATTAGAGCCACTGGAAGAGTTATCGCGAAACCTCTGGTGGTCGTGGACACAGGATGCCATTGATCTGTTTGCCTCCATTGATCCGGAAATGTGGGCAGAGGTCCATGAGAACCCGGTGGAGCTGCTGGAACGACTCCCCTATGATACACTGAAAAAGCTGGAGACAGATAATGATTTTATCCAGAACCTTCAAAAGGTCTACGGAGCGTTTGAGAGCTACATGGCAGAAAAACCGAAAGCGGGGATGCCCGGTATATCCTACTTCAGTATGGAGTATGGAATCCACAACTCGTTAAAGACCTTTTCGGGGGGGTTAGGACTGCTGGCAGGGGATTATCTGAAAGAGGCCAGTGATTACAACATGCCATTGGTAGGGGTCGGGCTACTCTACAGGTACGGCTATTTTCGCCAGGTGATTTCGGCCGGTGGGGAGCAGGTGGCACTCAGCGATGCCCAGGATTTTTCCAGGCTGCCGGTTACCCCGGTCAGGGATGAACATGGAAACTGGAAAAATATTCAGATTGTTCTTCCCGGACGTACCCTCTTTGCCAGGATATGGAGGGTCCAGGTGGGAAGAATTCCGCTCTACCTGCTGGATACGGATTATGAAGCCAACCAGGAGGGAGACAGAGGGATCACCCATAGCTTGTACGGGGGAGACAATGAGAACCGCCTGCGGCAGGAGATCCTGCTGGGTATTGGTGGGATCAGGGCCCTTCGGAGCATTGGACTTGATACGGACCTGTATCATTGCAATGAGGGACATGCTGCTTTTACCAGCCTGGAACGTTTAAGGGAGTATATCCAGAACGGGAACATGACCTTCCCCGAAGCCGTGGAACTGGTTCGGGCATCCAGCCTGTTTACAACCCATACACCGGTTCCGGCCGGTCACGATTCCTTTGAAGAGGACCTGTTAAGGACCTATGTGGCACATTATCCCGAACGTCTTAAAATAACCTGGGACCATTTTATGAACCTGGGCAGGTTCCATCCCAACCATAAGGATGAAAAGTTCTCCATGAGTGTGCTGGCAGTAAAATTGTCACAGGAGGTAAATGGTGTGAGTAAGCTGCATGGAGAAGTTTCCAAAGATATGTTTACCGGGCTGTGGCCGGGGTATATGACCGATGAATTACATATCGGCTATGTAACCAATGGGGTTCATCTTCCCACCTGGCTGGGTCCTGAATGGAAAAAACTATATGAACGGACTTTCGGAGCAGATTGTTATCTGCGCCAGGAAGACCGGGAAATGTGGAAGAAGATCAAACAGGTTCCTGAGAAAGAGATCTGGAATCTGAAAAGCCAGGAGCGTGAGGGATTGATTAATTATATCAAAGAGCGCTTATCTCTTGTATCCACCCGGGTGATGGACAATCCCGGTCAGATGCTGGAGATATCCACAGCGCTGAATAAGGATGCCCTGACCATTGGATTTGCACGAAGGTTTGCTACATATAAACGTGCTCACCTGTTATTCAGGGATCTTGACAGACTCTCCAGGATTGTGAATAATCCGGAAAAGCCGGTACAGTTTGTGTTTGCAGGGAAGGCCCATCCCAGGGATATTCCCGGTCAGGATCTGATCAAGATGATTGTAGAGATATCGAAAAAGCCCGAGTTTATTGGAAAGATTGTTTTTCTTCAGAACTATGACATCCAACTGGCCAAACGGCTGGTACGGGGGGTTGATATCTGGCTCAATACACCCACAAGGCCTCTTGAGGCCTCCGGAACAAGCGGGGAGAAGGCGGTGATGAACGGGACCATGCATTTCAGTGTGCTTGATGGCTGGTGGGCAGAAGGCTACCGGGAAGATGCAGGATGGATGTTGCCCATTGAGCGCTCCTTTAACAACCAGGAACTGCAGGATGAACTGGATGCTGAGCGCATTTATACATTGCTGGAGAATAACATTGTTGAGAAGTTCTATAGCCGGGACAAGGAGAACGTGCCTGTTCAGTGGGTTGGAATGATCCGCAACACTATTGCCAGCGTGGCACCAGAATTCACCATGAACAGAATGCTCCGGGACTATATCGACAGGTTCTATCTAAAGCTCTCTAAGCGTTCAAAAGTATTGAAGAAGAAAGAGAACCTCCTGCCCAAGGAACTTGCCCTGTGGAAGCACAGGATTCTGGAACAGTGGAAGAATATCAAGGTGGTTGAATATGATTTCCCGGATATAACCCGCGAGGAGTTTGTGGCGGGCAATACCTATACGGGGAAAGTTGTGCTGGATCTGAATGGTCTTTCAGCCGAAGAGATTGGATTGGAGATGGTGCATACCAACAGCAGCAGTGGGAATGAGCCCCAGGTCTTCAGAGGCAGGCAGGAGTTCAAGTGTACCCGGATGGAGGGTTCCCTGGCAGAGTATACCTTCGTTCAGGAGGTGTCTGAACCAGGGGTATTTGATATTGGTTTCAGAATCTTCCCCAAGCACGAACATATTCCGCACCGTATGGATTTCCCGCTGGTTCGGTGGATATAGTAGTTATTGGTTAATGGTTAGTGAGCTGTTGGGGGTTCAGTCCAGGTGATAGACCTCTTCCATTGGGGCCCACCATACGCCTTCACCTGCTGATTCCACCGGTTGCTGGCAGGGATCAGTAAGTTCCCACCATTCCCTGGTGAGGGAATCCCGGGCCATTTTTTCCATATCGGCCTCGAAGTCAGAACCGGTATATTCAAAGTAGGAGAAGAGGTAACCATCCCGGTAATAAATGGAGTAGTTCCGGATGTGTACCTCTTTCAACTTTTGGTTGACTCCGGGCCAGGGCTGTGCATGCAGGGCCTTATATTCCTCCAGTTTTTCTGGTAAGACCCGGATCACCGTGCCGTAACGGGCGACCTTTTCTTCTTCAGGGGCATTCGTATTTTCAGTTGAACAGGATCCGCTCAGGATCAGGAACAGGCTCAAACAGGTAATCCAAAGGATTTTCATAGCGTATATTTTTCTAAGCTTAGCCAAAATAGATATATAAGAAGATCATGATAAGGAGCAGGAGGCCTGCCCAGAGCCTGGGATCTTTCAAACCTGTGATCCGGGAGACCAGTCCGTGTAAGGTGTCTTTCCTGAAGATGAGTTCCCGAATCTCTTCCAGTGGCCTGGGCTCAGAGAAAGAACTCATCACCAGGTAGAATACCGTGCAGCCTACAAACAGCCACCATGCCTGCATCAGAAAAGGAATACCCAGTCCGTCTGTAAAATACTGGTATCCCGATATGGGTTCAAAGTCCAGGCAAAAGACCAGGCTTCCTGCCAGTAATCCGAAAATCATCGTCGAGAGGGCTACGCGGTCGTTCCCCCTGGAGGTGAGAATGCCCATGATAAATACACTGGCTACCGGAGGCGAAAGCATGGATAGAATAATGGAAATGGCATCGAAGATGCTTTCAAATCGTCCGATCCAGGGGGACCATGAGATGGCCAGCAGGATGACCACAAGGCTGGTGATGCGACCTGTCCTTAAGAGGATCTTATCCGGGGTGGAGGGGCGCATCCTTTTAAGAATATCCAGGGAAACCAGGGTTCCCACACTGTTCAGAGCTGCCGAAATGGTACTCATCAGCGCTGCAAGCAGGGCTGCTGTCATCAGCCCGATCAAGCCGCTGGGAAGTACATGGGAGATCAGCACCATCAGGGTATCGTTCGGGTCAGTGATGACATCGGAGAACAGGGCATAGGCCAGGATGCCGGGGAAGACCATGATAAAGACGGGAAGAATCTTCAGGAAACCGGCAAAGAGAGGTCCGTTCTGGGCATCGCTCATTCTTTTGGCCCCCAGCACCTTCTGAACAATGGTCTGATCGGCACACCAGTAATAGATCCCCAGCACCGGGTAGCCCAGTAAGATGGCATACTAGGGCAGGATTGTATCCTTGCCCGATTGAAGAATATCAAGCTGACCAGGTTTCAGGACCGCTTTGAGTTCTTCCATGGAGTGGATGCCCTGGTCGCCCAGCATGGAGAGGGAGAGAATGGTTAACAGAGTGGCCCCGCCGATCAGGATAACCGACTGGAAGGTTTCAATGACCACGATGGCACGGAGTCCGCCCAGGATGCTGTAGAGGGTAGTAATAAATGAAATCACCAGAATGGATACCATGATATCGATCCCGAAAAAGGTTTTGAGCACCACTGCTCCGGCATAGAGACTGATCCCGATGTGTGAGAAGAGAGCGGTGATAATGACAATGAAGGCGAAGAAGGAGCGGGATCGGGGTCCGTAACGTTTTTCCAGGAATTCGGGCAGGGTCGAGATCTTGTTCCTGAAATAGAAGGGGGCAAAAAACAGGGCCAGGATGACCAGCAGAAAGGTGGCCATCCATTCAAAGTTTCCCCAGACGATACCGTCCTTAAAGCCATTGGCTGCCAGTCCAACCATGTGGATGGTGGAAATATTGGCAGCAAATAGTGCTGCTCCGATCATGGCCCAGTTCAGGGAGCGACCCGCCAGGAAGAATCCCTCGCTGCTCACTTTTTTTCTGCGGGCAGAAAGAATACCAATGAGAATGATAATGGCCAGGTAGGCCAGGATTATAATCAGGTCCAGGGTAGGGATATTCATTAGATCGAGGGTTTATACATTTACTTCTTCCATACAGATCTTCTCCCATTCCCAGAGTCGCTGGGGTTCATACATGACGGTAGAAATATCTTTAATGATCATCACGATGTGAAAT
>JAYEOJ010000156.1:0-4272 GCA_034722835.1 Bacteroidota bacterium
CCAGGACCTGGTAAAGATCAATATGGCGGTGAAGGATGGTTCCATCAGCGAGAATCCGGCCCTGGTTGAGGCTTTCAGCTATGCCCGCGACAAGCAGAAGCAGGTACATTTTATGGGACTGCTCTCCGACGGGGGTGTTCATTCGCTGGATAAGCATCTTTACAAGTTGTGCGATATAACCGGCGATTACGGGATCAAGAACGTTTTTGTACATGCTTTTGGGGATGGGCGCGATACCGATCCACAGAGCGGGAAGGGATATATGGAGAACCTGGAGAAGCATCTTGCGACTTCAAACGGAAAGGTAGCCTCATTTATAGGCCGGTATTATGCCATGGACCGGGATAAAAGATGGGAGCGTGTTAAGGAAGCCTACGACCTGCTGGTATCTGGCAAGGGAAGAGCGGCCACCAGTGTGGTGGATGCCCTGCAGGAATCATACGACAAAGGAGTAACTGACGAATTTGTCTTACCCATCGTGATTGTGGATGAAGAGAACCAGCCCCTGGGAACCATCCAGGAGGGTGATGTGGTGGTATTTATTAATTTCCGGAACGACCGGGCGAAGGAGCTGACCATTGCTCTGACCCAGGAGAATATGCACGAACATGGAATGCATACCATCCCGCTCCATTATTGTACCATGACTCCTTACGATGCCACCTTCAAGGGGCTGCATGTGATCTATAATAAGGAGAATGTAACCAATACTATTGGAGAGGTTGTTTCAAATGCGGGATTGAGTCAGCTGCGTATTGCTGAGACTGAAAAGTATGCCCATGTGACCTTCTTCTTTTCAGGTGGAAGGGAGGCGGAGTTTAAAAATGAGAACCGGATCCTGGTGCCCTCCCCAAAAGTAGCCACCTACGATCTTCAGCCCGAAATGAGTGCATTCAAGGTGAAAGATGCGGTGATCAAAGATATTAAGGAGAACAGTCCCGATTTCATCTGTCTTAACTTTGCCAATGGCGATATGGTTGGACATACCGGTGTATATGCATCCATTGAGAAAGCGGTTACCACCGTGGATCAGTGTGTGGGTGAAGTCGTGGAAGCAGCCCGGGGAAAGGGCTATGATGTAATGATTATTGCCGACCATGGAAATGCCGACAACGCAGTAAATGCCGATGGTTCGCCCAATACGGCTCACTCGCTGAACCCGGTACCCTGTATCATGATAACGGACGACTACACTACAGTTGCTGAAGGAATACTGGCCGATGTGGCTCCAACCCTTCTGCATATCATGGGTGTGGAGCAAGCTGAGGAAATGACCGGTAAGGTGCTGGTTTCTTAGCGATTAATCATTGGGAGGATATCCTCTCGCAATTGCAGTATGATCCTGCATATTTCTTCCAGGGATTCGGGTTCATAACTGATCTCGGCAACAGTTGCATGGAAAACCTGCTCGTTACTGACCATCTCAAACCCTTCCGTTTCGTAATGGATCTCTACTTCATCATACACCCGCTTCAGCTTGTTCACGGTATGCATGTAGCGTCTAACCATTAAGGATTCCTGTTGATTGGCAAGGATTCCTGACAGGCTGTTCAGGGAAAATTTCTGTTGAAGAATCCGGTCGCCCATTTCTAAAACAGATTTGTCCTTATAGATCTTTACACCAATATACATGGTCTCCAGCCAACCTCCCAGGAGGGAAAGAGATGCAAGTGATAACTGGTTACTCTCATCGAAATGATTGTCCATCTCCGTATAGATCTCGTAAATCTGCTTTTTCAATGAATCGGGATTCTCCAGGTTGTACCTCTGTTCACCGGGAGAATCTTCAAAAATTTCCCGGGGGAGCTCCAGTTTGTCTGACAGCAATTCAATATGATGATAGTAGTCAGCAGCTTCACTTACTCTTTCAAATAAGGTGCAGTAGCTCAGGTCAACTCCTAAAACACCAAGTAAAAGAGCAATATGTTCCGTGTTGTCATACAGGGGGATCTTCTCGAGTGGACAGAGAATATCAGGATCAAACCCGGTTCCCGTCTCTTCAAAAAAGTTAACGATATCTGTAGGAATTTTCAGGGCGTATACGATCTCTGCATCATGGGCGAAATCAGAAGGACTATAGGAATTGGCAATAAAATCGTTGTCCCCGGACTGGGAGCCTGAGGTATTGCAGGCATACAGGAAAAAACTCAGGATAATGGCTCGAAACACATGGCGAAACATAGAATGGATTGTGAATTAATTAAGGTAAAAATAACAAATCTTTCATATCATGGAACGGCTTCTCATTGCTCCGATGATGATATCGATTAACTCATTAGGTTCTAAGGTCATACAGTTCAATCTGATATCAAAACGTGTATAATCATTTCCTTTCCCCTGAAAGAAATCCCTGAAGCTTGATCTCTTTTTATCGATATTCTGTGCATAAGTGCGGGCCTGATCAATGGAGAAATTATGTTTGTCGGCTACCCGCAGGGCCCTCCACTCAAGGGGGGCCTCAAGGTAGATATGAAGTGATTTGGGAATGTCCCTGGTAATGGCAACACCACCCCGGCCTACAATAATTGCATTCCCTGCATTTGCAAAGTTTCTGATCACTTTGGCAATGGTGGTCCGGATTTTCATATCGGATTTATAATAGTCCTTGGATTGTGCCAGTAACAAATCTTCAAAAATGCCCCTGCTCTTGTAATCGAAGATGTGCTGAATCTGGCTGGAGTCCACTTTCAACTCTTTGGCTGATTCCATCATAATCTCTTTGCTGATCCAACTCCAGGGGCCTTCTTTGGCATGTTCTCTTTTCATGGTATTCAGGCGCTCGGAAAGATCAGCAGCTACTTTTTTGGCCGGGCATCCCACCTCTCTTGACAGGGTCACTACCGGCCCCGGGAAGATGTTTTTGGCAGGATCCTCTTTGTACCAGTTGTCCAGGTATTTTGACAGGTCGATTTTCATGATCGTGCAAAAGAGGGGGTTCATGCTCAATTTACCATTTTTAAAGCCGAAAGTCAAGGAATGGGGGTCCGGATGCTGAATAACAACAGGCAGATAGAGGTTATAAGCCTACGGATGATTATATTTGAGTTCTGACCTAAATAAAACCTTACCCTATGAACAAAATTACAGTTATTGGAGCCGGAAACGTAGGGGCCACATGTGCCAATGTGATTGCCCACAAGGATCTGTCCAATGAAGTTGTTCTTCTTGATATTAAAGAGGGACTTGCAGAAGGAAAAGCGCTGGATATCTGGCAGACTTCTTCCATCAATCACTTTAACACCCGGGTTACCGGGTCCACCAATGATTACCTTAAGACCAAGGGATCGGGGATCATTGTGATCACCTCCGGTATTCCAAGGAAACCAGGAATGTCCCGGGACGACCTGATCAAGACCAATGCAAATATTGTAAAGGAAGTTACAGAGAAGGCGATCAAGTACTCGCCCGATGCCATCATCATTGTGGTTTCGAACCCTCTCGACGTGATGACCTATGCGGCTTTCCTGGCAGCCAACAAAGATCCCCATAAAGTTTTCGGAATGGCGGGCATCCTGGATACAGGACGTTACAAGGCTTTCCTGGCCAGTGCCCTGGAAGTATCTCCCACTGATATTCATGCCATGTTGCTGGGTGGCCATGGCGATACCATGGTGCCGCTTCCCAGGTATACCTCTGTTAGCGGAATCCCGGTAACTGAGTTGCTGGGCCCGGCGGTTATAGACAAAATTGTGGAACGGACCCGGAAAGGAGGAGGCGAGCTCGTGAGCCTGATAGGTACTTCGGCCTGGTATGCTCCGGGTGCTGCTGTATCTCAGATGGTGGAGGCCATTGTGGATGACCAGAAACGGATCTTCCCCGTTTGTGCTTACCTGGATGGGGAGTACGGACAGAAAAAACTCTACCTCGGAGTCCCGGTAAAACTTGGTAAAGGTGGGGTGGAAGAGATCATTGAGATCAGTCTGAATGCAGAAGAGAAGAAGTTGCTTACATCCTCTGTCGATAGTGTGAAAAAGGTAATGAAGGTACTGGATGACATGAAACTCTTCGAGGAATAGCCCTAAGCATCACGTACTCAAAGAAATAAGTTTTAAGAAATGCGTAATTGTCCTGGAGGCTGATTACGCATTTTTTTTGTGGCTTCACCCCGAAGTGAAAAAAAATAGTGCTATATTTGCGGCCTATTCGAAAAAGACAATCAAGTAACTATTAATAAACAAGTTAAAAATGCAAAATAAAGGTGCTATCAGGTTCTTTACGATTGTTCTGGCGCTTGTCAGTGTTTACCAGCTTCTATTTACTGTATTTGCACAG
>JAYEOJ010000157.1:0-2102 GCA_034722835.1 Bacteroidota bacterium
GGTATGGTGGGCCAGTTCTCCATGGGAAATGAACCCAGTTTTCATATACCCTATCTGTACAATTATGCAGGAGAACCCTGGAAAGCCCAGAAGCGCAGTCGTGTTTTACTCGACACCTGGTTCCAGGACAATATATTCGGAATTCCCGGCGATGAGGATGGAGGGGGTATGACAGCTTTTGTGGTTTTCTCTTCAATGGGTTTTTACCCTGTAACTCCCGGACTACCTGTTTACAATATCGGCAGTCCCGTTTTTGAAGAGGTTTCAATTAAGCTGGACAATGGAAATACCTTTACCATTGTGGCAAATGGATGCTCAAAAGTGAACAAGTACATCCAGTCGGCACGCCTGAATGGTGAAACCCTGGATCGCCCATGGTTCACCCATGAGGATATCCTGAATGGCAGCACCCTCGAACTGGAGATGGGCCCCTACCCCAACAAAGCGTGGGGCGCAGAACCCGGGGCAGCACCGCCTTCAATGATAGAAGAATCGTCCATGCCAAAATAAATCCTAAACATAACATCAAAATGAAACTGAATAAACTTAAGCTCATACCAATAATCATTGCATTCCTGGGACTCTTTACTACTGCCTGCGAGCAATCCCCGGAACCTGTTGATTATGTGGACCCGTTTATCGGAACAGATTTTTTTGCGCATATGTTTCCCGGTCCGGGCCTGCCGTTCGGAATGGTGCATCTCAGTCCGGATGTTCATACCAGGGGGTGGACCTATGCCTCGGGTTACCAGTATGCCGACAACTCCATTATGGGTTTTAGCCATACCCATTACAGCGGGGTGGGGATGGTGGCCAAGGGTGACCTCTTAGTGATGCCTACAGTGGGACAAAAACTCCAGGTTACTCCCGGTTCCAGGGATAATCCTGATGCAGGATACCGTTCGCGCTTTGACCATGCCGATGAAACAGCCTCACCCGGGTACTACTCCGTTCATTTGAAAGATTACGATATAGAGGCTGAACTAACGGTTACCACTAGGGCAGGGATGCACAGGTATACCTTCCCTGAATCGGAGGATGCACACATCCTGATCGACCTGGGTCACATTATTGGCGATGCACCTTCCGGGAAATCACATCTGGAATTTGTGAATAATAATACGATTCAAGGTTATAAAGTATCGCAGGAAGCCACTGTCTATTTTGTGGCGGATTTCAGCAAAGATTTCGCAGCCTACGGTACCTGGGACGGCAATTACAAAACACCGGAGTCGAGTGCCAGTCTTTTCCCCTACAAATCTGCTGAGTCGGGAAGTAATATCGGTGCATTTGTAAACTATCGCACTCACTCCAATGAAATAATTCTGGTGAAGGTCGGGCTCTCCTATGTGAGTGTGGAAGGAGCGCGCAACAATCTTAATGCCGAAATACCCGGTTGGGACTTTGACCGAGTAAAAACAGACGCACGAAATATCTGGAACGCTGAACTGCAAAAAATCGAAATAGCCGGAGGAAGCGAAGATCAAAAACAGGTGTTCTACACTGCACTTTATCACTCCTTAATGGCTCAGGGGATATCCAATGATGTGGATGGAAAGTACTTTGGAATGGACGGAGAAATCCATGTGGCAGAGGACTACGATTTTTATCCTTCATTCCTCTGCTGGGATACCTATCGGTCCGAACATCCTCTGATGACCCTGGTCGAACCTGAGCATGTGAATGATATGATTAAATCCATCGTGTCAAAAACTAAAAATTACGGTTGGCTGCCGGCACAGCATCACCGCAATGTATTTGGACAGGGAATGGTGGGTGATCACCTGGTCCCGATTGTAGTGGATGCCTATATGAAAGGCTTCAGGGATTATGATGTGGATTTCATTTATGAGGCCATGCGGGAAAAGGCCACCGGGCTCCCTCCTCCCCCCCTTCCGGCGTCGGCAGGAAGATCAGGCCTTCTATATTACATGGACCTGGGCTATGCTCCGGTGGATAAGGTGACAGAGTCGGTACCAAACACCCTGGAACTGGCCTACAACGACTGGTGCATTGCGCAGATGGCCAAAGAAATGGAAAGGGAGTCCGATTACGAACTTTTCATGCAAAGGGCACATAATTATCTAAACCTGTTTGATCCT
>JAYEOJ010000157.1:2112-3115 GCA_034722835.1 Bacteroidota bacterium
CTGTGGAAACCAGCCTGCTGAAATAATCCAATCCGGAGAACATACCTATTATGGGTGTTTCGATCCCCTGCTGGTTGGAAGGCGACCCAACCGCAACTATACAGAATCCAATGCCTGGCAGTATATCTGGTCAGTGCAGCATGATATCAATGGATTGGTTGATCTGTTTCCAAACAGCTCAGCATTTGTAACAAAGCTCGATTCTCTCTTTACGATGAGTCCTGAGATCAGTCCGCCAAAATATGTGGGTGTAGTCGGGACCATCGGACAATATGTCCATGGAAATCAACCTTCTCATCATGTGGCCTATCTCTACAACTATGTGGGCATGCCCTGGAAAACCCAGGAAAAAGTTCGCGAGGTCATGGATCTATACAGAACCGGACCGGGTGGAATATGCGGCAATGAAGATATGGGCTCCCTCTCCTCGTGGTATGTACTGAGTGCCATGGGAATCTATCCTGTATCTCCGGGTCAGAATGTTTATATCATTGGATCACCACTTTTCGAAAAAGCGACAATCAATCTAAGCAGCCCCTATGATGCCGGGGAGTTCACCATTCAGGCCAATCAGGTGTCGCCGGTGAACAAGTACATTCAATCAGCCACATTAAACGGTGAATCAATGAGTAAAACCTGGCTTTCACACGAGGAGATTGTCAAAGGGGGAACTCTTATTTTTGAAATGGGACCGGATCCAAATCTGGATTGGGGCAGCAATCCGGCAGATATCCCGCCTTCCATGACACGTTAAAAAAACACCAACAAGCATGAAGATAAAAAAACCTTTTATTGGAATCCTGGCATTCCTGATTGTGCTATTTACCATGCCATTGGGACATGCCGCCATGATCATCATGGAGAAATCCTTTGGCCATGCATACATATATCATGCTGCCATACTTCTTGGCTTTATCGGACTCGGTCTTCTGGTGTGGGGAGTCATCTCTGCCAATGAGACCAAAGCCACCTTTCTGGGACTATTTGGGGGCTTGTTTATCTG
>JAYEOJ010000157.1:3125-4262 GCA_034722835.1 Bacteroidota bacterium
TGGATTGAGTTTGCTTTTGTCTATTATGCAAACAGGTACGGAGTAGAGCCATTAATGGTCAATGGTGAGGTAGTAACCAAACCTGAGTATTTGATCATGCCCTCTTCTGTTGGTTTCTGGGCCATATTGATGATCTACCATTTCCTGGGATCCAAAACTGGGTGTCGCTTCTTCAACTGGCTGCAGAATAAGTTGAGGCTCAAGAGAATAATGGAGTTCAAACCGGCAAAAAGAAATGTGGCAATGACCACCATGATGGAGTTAACTGCGCTGCTGTGGACACTCTATCTGGTTCTGCTTTTTGTCTACGATGCCAACTTCATTGGAGACAGACATGCCGTATCCTATATGGTTGCTTTTGGCTCATTGCTCTGGTCACTGTTTCTGTTTGTTAAGCTAATCAGGATTACAAAAATGGCCTATGCCATCAGATATGCCATACCCACCGTAATCATCTTTTGGACATTCATTGAGATACTCGGACGATGGGATGTTTTTAAGGAGATATGGGTCGAACCATCAAAGTACTGGCTTGAGATGCTTATTACTGCAATAGTGTTCATTGTACTCCTATCTATCACTGCCTTTGAGAAGAGAAAGTCAGGAACAAGATGAATTGTTTATTCATCTAAAAAAAGAACCTGACAGAACCTGCCACATGCCTTCCTAAACCATCAACTCCTGATCCATGCATTCTGTAAGGTTCGTTAAAAATATTATTAAAGGCCAGTTTAACCCCAATCCACTTCCATTGATATCCACCTTTCAGATTAAGCACAAACCATCCCGGAGTGCCCCCATCCGGAATTCGGTGATCATCAATATCCCCTCCTGAAAGCCTGTCCTGTTTGCCGGCTGCCAGCCCCTGTAATGTGGCATAATAAGCCTTCTTGCCATAGCGTAATGATAATCCTCCGAACAAAGGTGGTATCCGCCTGAAGGGTTCATCTTTTGTAACATTTTGACCATAGGTATATGTCATGTTCCCGATAATTGAAAAACTGGCAACTATTCTTGCCTCAAAGTCCGTTTCGATTCCTGTTACATAAGCCTCTCCAACATTCGCTTTGGTATAAACCCGGCTTCCGTTTATCAGGGAATCGCCATGATAAGTAGTAGGAATACGGTCAATCAGAT
>JAYEOJ010000158.1:0-4249 GCA_034722835.1 Bacteroidota bacterium
CTTTTCTTTTTTGGGCCTTCCAGGCCTCTTTTTGGCCTGTGTGGCTGCTTCTTCAGGAGCACCTGATGGTCTCTCCTTTTTTGGGCTCTCTTTACGGGGGCTCTCCTTTTTAGCAGCTTTGTTTTCCGAAACCACGATGGCCTGGGTATCCAAGATCTTATAGATAAGATCTTGCTTCTTAAAGGATTCTACTCGCTTAATTTTTAATTCTTTAGCAATATCCCGCAATTCAGCGAGAAGCTTTTTGTTCAGTTCAAGAATATCGTACATAAATATGTGATGGTTAAAAAATAATCCAATGCGGATCTATTAAATCAAGATAAAATGGAATTTTAATCAGAATGGAACTAGAGTTCGTCAGAATGGAATTCTATGCAATATTAGTGGAAAAATGGTGAACTACCAAAAATAATATATATATTCAGACGCATTTAATACCTCTGGCAGCCGGGAAAATGAGACAACTCAAGATTATTAAGCAGGTCACCAACAGGGAGACTCCGTCTCTTGACAAGTACTTGCATGAGATTGGAAAAGTGGACCTGATTACTGCTGAAGAGGAGGTGGAGCTTGCAAGAAGGATTCGCAAGGGAGATGCACCTGCCATGGAGAAACTGATCAAAGCCAACCTGCGCTTTGTGGTGTCCGTGTCCAAGCAGTACCAGAACCAGGGATTGAGTCTGCCCGACCTGATCAATGAAGGAAACCTGGGTCTGATTAAGGCAGCGCAGCGCTTTGATGAGACACGTGGTTTTAAGTTTATCAGCTATGCCGTATGGTGGATCAGACAATCGATCCTCCAGGCACTTGCGGAACAGGCCCGTATTGTTCGCCTTCCCCTGAATAAAATTGGTTCCATCAATAAGATCAATAAGACCTTTGCCGAACTGGAACAGAAGTTCGAACGCGAACCCACCATACTGGAAATTGCGCAGGCCCTGGAACTGGCTCCCGAAGATGTAAAAGAGGCCATCCGCAGTTCAGGCAGGCATGTCTCCATGGATGCCCCTCTTCAGGACGGAGAAGATGGAAACATGTACGATGTATTGCTTAATGGGGAAACTCCCTCACCCGATCGTGGACTTCTTAACGATTCTCTCCGCAAAGAGATTGAACGGGCACTCAGCACCCTCACCTACCGGGAAGCCAGTATTATCAGGCTTTACTTTGGACTCAATGGTAAACATCCCCATACCCTCGAAGAGATTGGGGAAGAGTTTAACCTGACCCGCGAACGGGTCAGGCAAATTAAGGAAAAGGCCATCAAGAGGCTAAAGCACACCACACGAAGCAAGATCCTCAAGAGCTACCTGGGTTAATCCCGGTGAGATATATTACCAGCACTGCTGCTCTTTGATTCCAGGACTCTGGCATCACCCCTGTAGTAGATATTGCCTGCGCTGGATGCGTTCATGGAGATCTCCTCCGTAGCGTGAACCCTGGCATCACCGGCAGATGAGACATTTACATCCACCTTTTCGGCGATCAGGTCAAAGGCATTCAGATCGCCTGCACTGCTCAGACTTACATCGAATACACGGGCTTTCCCTGAAAGATCTGCGTCGCCACTGGAGCTGATATCCAGATCAATCCTGTCGGCTTCCACTTCCAGCTTCAGATCACCTGCACTGCTTATGGACAAGCGCAGATCATCACAGCTAAAGGGTGTCTGTCCCACACAATCTCCAGCGCTGCTAATCTTTAAGGAAGTTAACTCCGGCAGAGTAATATGCACCTTCTTGGATTTGGCGTTCCGGATATTCACCCGTTCGGTTTTCACAACCAGCATGTTTCCTTCCACCTCGGTGAGGATAACATCCTGGAGATTCTCATCGGCTTCCACAGTCACCTCGAAGTTGCTGCCCTGACTCAGGTACACATCGATTCCTGAGCTCACATGCACACCTTTAAAGCCTGAAATATCGCGAGTTTCATCAACGACGCGGCCATTGCCGCTAATGCTCTGGTTCCATCCATCGATATAGCAGGACGGAAGCATTAATAAGATGGCAAGGGCGAGAAATGCTAATTTTTTCATAGTTAGGAAGTTTGAATATTTATAGTTCTCATTATATAAATAGACGCTTTAAATCCCGAAATGTTACTCCACCTCCAGAACCAGGCCTTTCAAATACTCTCCTTCAAGATGGTAAATGCTTACAGGATGATCAGGGGGTTGAGAGAGCTGGTGCAGGACACGCACTTTTCTCCGTGCATTGGCTGCAGCCACAAATACCGATTTACGAAAATTCTCCCTGCTAACTGCCTGGGAACAGCTGAATGTAAAGATAATTCCGCCGGGTGAAATTGCTTCTAATGCCCTTTGATTCAGCCGCTTGTAACCCTGAAGTGCATTATTCAACACATTCTGGTGTTTGGCAAAGGCAGGGGGATCCAGGATGATCAGATCATAGGCTTCTTTCATATCCTTAAAATATCCAAAAGCATCCTCAGCAAAGGCATCATGCCGGGCATCGCCGGGAAAGTTCAGTTTACCATTCTCCCGGGTCAGGTCTGTGGCTTTCCCGCTGCTGTCCACACTATGAACCAGCCTGGCACCACCACCAAGAGCATAGATGCTGAAACCACCTGTATATCCAAACATATTCAGCACACTGCGATCCTGGGAATATGCTCCCACCAGGCTGCGGTTTTCCCTCTGATCAATAAAGAATCCGGTCTTCTGACCCTCCACCCAGTTCACATTAAAGCGGTATCCGTTTTCAAGCACCTCTCCCCGCTCCTGCTTACCTGTCAGGAAACCTGATTTTCTGGTAATCCCCGGCTTATCCGGCAAGGTTGATTCACTCTTATTATAGATGGTATGGAGACGTTCCCCGGCAGCCTTTTTCAAAGATTCCACAATAGCATCCAGGTTGCGGTACATTCCTATGGAGTGTGTCTGCAACACAGCAACACCTGCGTAATAATCCACAATCAGTCCAGGCATTCCGTCACCCTCTGCATTCACCCACCTGAATACATTGGTCTGAGGATCGGTAAGCAGCCCCAGTTTTTCCCTGAGATTCCATGCATTGGCAATCTTTTGATCCCAGAATTGCTCGTCGGTTTCCACTGCTTCGAAACTGATTACCCTCACAGCAATGGAGCCCTGCTGATAGTGTCCTGATGCAAGGAATTCATCCTTATTGTCATACAGGTCCACCAGATCCCCCTCCCGGGCCGGGCCATGGATCTTTTTGATAGCTCCTGAAAACACCCAGGGGTGATACCTCCTGAGAGACTGGTCCTTACCCGATTTTAATACAATTCTGGTACGTTCTGCCATGTGCCTACTTAATAGAAGCTCTTAAACTGTTATATATCATCAGGCAGATCCAGGCATCTGTCGCTGCATACCTCAGTTGAGCTTCGCTTAGTACATCAGCGTCCCAGTTGCTTACCTGTTGTGATTTGGAAATGCGCCTGTTCAGCACGATTCCACTTATTTTTTTTAATCCCTTTTCGTCAATACGGAAAGCCTGCACATAATTCTGAAGGTCAAGGAAACCATCGGGTTCAAACTGAAAATCGATCCGAAGCCTTCTCAGATCATCCTGAAGCCCCAGTCCAATCTTCATTGGAATCTCTCCTGATAATAGATCAAGCAAACGTGCAGGATAACCGATCCGGTTTACACGAAGGATCCATACCTGGTCCTGGGAAGCAATCTGTATAAGAGAGGTGGGATAGACTTTCCCCTTCTTAAATGATGGCCTGGTCTCTGTATCAAATCCCAATACCGGTTGCCGGGCAATTTGATCTATCTCCTGTTCAAAAGCCTCCATGGTGTCGACTACATGAATGGGGCCTTCAAACTGGATCAGCTCCAGTGCTGCTACTTCCTCCTTACTTATTTCGTTCTGATACATCACCCTTCTTCGCTTGGATCAATTCCGGAAACATACAATTCATGCAAGGCCTGCAGGGCGCGGAGCAGTTTGGCTCCCCAGTGTTCTGTAAAGCGTACTTTCAACTCCCAGGCGGCATCGTTCATCAACTCCTCAAGGCCCCGGCTGTAAATGCTTGTGAAATCTCTTAGTTCCTGATAAAGATCGACCAGATCCTCCGCAATGGTATGATTGACCAGTTCGGAACGATCAAATTCCCCCTCTCTGGCCATACGGAGGATATCATTGTGAGGGCCCAGGATCATTGCAATCCGCTGAAACATTGCCGACCACTCCTGCTCTGTCACCGTTGGCTCCGGCGGAGTCTCAAATACCGGTTCTGTATCGCCTGTGCTTAT
>JAYEOJ010000159.1:0-4245 GCA_034722835.1 Bacteroidota bacterium
GGAGAGCAGTCCGGCAGGCAATTTTGCAGAGCAACCACCATACTCAATGGTAGATAGGAGGTCGAATTTCTGATCCATTATTACTGTCTCAGGGAGTAAGCACATGTCCGGCCGAAGCCAGTGTTTCAGTGATGACTATCATATTGGAAATCATGCCTACCCCGATATCCATTTGAATTCCGTAATGGTCAATACAGGTGCCACACAGCATAATACGGATTCCCAGCTCTTCCAATTCGGTAAGGGAGTGGCAAACGGGCGACTGTTTCATGGCCAGTTTAACACCCCCGTTATAGAGGACCACATGGGTGGGCAGTTGCTCCTGCAACTTCAGGTTATCCACAAAGGTTTCCATCAATAGCCTTCCCAGTTCGGGATCTCCATCACCCATCAATTCACCTTTGATGCATACTACATAATCGGTGTTGAGATCCGCGGTGCAGTAGATGGCCGGATCGCTTCCTGCAAGATCCTTCTCCGGTTTGAGGGCCACCAGGGTATGAACCTTCCCAACAGTGCTAATATCAGGCTCCACACCCTGGTCCTTTAGATAGCTAAGCAGGTTCTTGAGCGAGATATCGTTATCAACTTCAACCCGTATTTCTTCACCCTCATTCAATTCCAGCAGAGCCTCCTTCAGCATGATGAGCGGCTGCGGGCACCTCAGCCCTTTGGTGTCTAATGATTTCATCCCGCAAAAGTACACATTTCCAGATGAAACAGCTCAGATTTTGCTATCTTGTAACAGGTTCACCCGCATCTCTTGACGATGTCTGAGGCAAACAAACATAAACTGGACCCGCAGAAGTGGGTGGAAAGATATGGTGACTATCTATTCAATTATGCTGTGGTAAGGGTGAATGACAGTGGGAAAGCCGAAGACCTTGTCCAGGAGACCTTTCTGGCCGCATTGAAAGCCCGGGACCGTTACCGGGGAGACAGTACAGAGCGCACCTGGCTCATATCCATTCTGAAAAGGAAAATTATCGATACTTACCGGAAGAAATACAGCTCCAGGGAATCTGCCTTTGGGGAGCATGAGGGAAGCGTCTTTGATGGCGATTTCTATCGAAGTGAAGAGCCTTTCAGGGGGCACTGGCTGGAAGGAAAGGGGCCTAACTCACACTCCTTCCTCCCGGAGGGAGAACTGGAGCAGGAGGAGCTGATGAAATTTATTAAGCTCTGTATTGAGAATCTGCAACCCCAGCTGGCTGCTGCCTTCATCATGCGAATGATCGATGAGGAAGATTCCGATACCATATGTAAGGAGCTTGGCATTACCCCGTCTAATTTATGGGTCATGCTGCACAGAGCAAGGCTGAAAATGAGAGATTGTTTAGAGAAAAAATGGTTGAATTAAGATGGCAAAGAGACCTAACAGAGTGATGGTATTTATGAGCAAGCGGATGATCGCCTGTGACGAAGCGAGTTTTCTTATCTCCTTCCGGGAGGATCACCGGCTGGGCTTCTGGAGGTGGTGGCAGTTGAACATGCACCTTCTCACCTGCCATCTCTGCAGAAAATACGCAAAGCAGATAGGTGAACTCAGTCACTCCATGGAAGTTTACCGTAAGGGATGCAGCCACAGTAGTTGTACCCATCATCTCTCACCGGAAGCAGGAGCCAGAATAGGGAAGGAGCTCAACAGTGAGTTAAATGCCAAATAGTTGTTAAAAATTCACTTTCCTGCAGAAAGCTTGTAAGGATATTCTTAAACTTCCGACCTAAGGCTTAAATCGTTATTCATCAAAAATTGTACTATCATGAAAACAGACAAAAAGATCTTAAAATCCGCTACTATGGTTGCAGGAGCTTTGCTAACAACAACTTTGGCTACAACACCCTCATTAGGTGCTGATATCCTGGCATATAACAACCTGGGTTCGGGAGCCCAGCTGCGTAGTCACCTGATCGATATGAACAGCAATCAGGTGAATCCCATGGAAGCCAATGCAGTAAAGTTTGGCGAACTGAAGTGCGGAGAAGGGAAATGCGGAGAAGGGAAATGTGGTGAAGGAGACAAAAAGGAGGATGCCAAGAAGAGCGAAACCAAAGAGGCTAAGGCTACCGAATCCAAAAGCGCCGAGGCCAAGTGTGGTGAAGGCAAATGCGGAGAAGGAGAAAAGAAGGAGACCGCCAAGAAGAAGAAAGAGAAGAAGTAGTATCAATCAGGAAACCGGACCTTAAGGGTTAGTTATGTTTGATGAGATGAGAATCTCAGATGTGGTTTAGCAGGTCCGGCAGGAGCCCCGGATATTCCCGGGGCTCCTATTAAAAAGGCAGAAAAAATGGACAGCAAGGCATTTAAGGTAGGATTGGGACTCCGAAGGGATATTGCAGAGGAGATCCTTGACAACAGGATACTCAAACCAGATTTCCTTGAGTTTGCACCGGAGAACTGGATGGGAATGGGTGGTGCCTGGAAACGGGTAATGGACAGGGCAGTGAAGCATTACCCTATCACCTGCCACGGCCTTTCCCTCTCCCTGGGAAGCCCGGAGGAGCTTGACTGGGATTTTATTAAGGAGCTGAAAGACTTTCTTGATGAGAACCAGGTGAGCATCTATTCGGAACACCTGAGTTATACTAAAAGCAGGAATGCCCATCTCTATGACCTTCTGCCCATCCCCTTTCGACAGGATGCCATTAACCATGTGGTGGACCGCATCCGGCGGGTGCAGGATGCCCTTGAACGCCCCCTGGCCATAGAGAATGTTTCGTATTATACACCTGTGGCGGCAGAGATGTCCGAAATTGAATTTGTGAATGAAATTGTGGAACGGGCCGGCTGTAATTTATTGCTGGATGTCAACAATGTGTATGTCAATGCATTTAACCACAACTATAATGCAAAGAGTTTTATCGACCAGCTTCCCCTGCATAAGGTGGCCTATATTCATATGGCGGGCCATGAGCAGGTGGAACCGGACCTGATTATTGACACCCATGGTCAGCCTATTATCGATCCGGTTTATGAGCTGTTTGAGTGGACCATCCGGAAGATGGAACCTGTCCCGGTCCTCCTGGAGCGGGACTACAATTTTGAGGACCTGGAACAAATCCAGGGCGAGCTCACTCAGATCAGGAGCATCTTAAAAAGACATTGGGAGGTGGCACATGAATCTGCGTGAGGAAACCATAAGAAATATGGAGTTGCTTGGAGAATACAGCAGAACCGGAACCAGGCGGGAATTGCCAGGGGTCACTCCCGGCAGGATCCATCACTACCGTCGTCTGATCTCCAATGTGGTCAATGACACCCTTCGTACAGCCTTCCCAGTTACTGTGGCCGCCCTGGATGAGGAGACCTGGCAGGAGCTTGTGGATGAATTCTTTTCCAGGGGCCTACCCCAAACCCCTCAGGTCTGGAAGCTGCCCTTAGAGTTTTATCAGTATCATGCCAGGAGGGAGACCGCAATAAGAATAAATATGCCTTTTCTGGATGACCTGCTCTATTTCGAATGGATGGAGATTGAGATCCACACCATGCCGGACAGGCCCTATCCCGACTTTGTGAGCGAGGGAGATCTTTTTAAGGACAGGCTGGCCTTTAATCCCGAGTATGAAATCGTTCGATTGGATTACCCGGTACACACGCACCCGGTAAATGAAGCCATTAACATGAAGGCGGACTACTTTACATTGCTCTACCGTATGCCGGAATCGGGACATGTTCAGTTCCTGAATCTCTCGGCCCTGAATGTCTATATTATCACTCGTCTCCAGGACGAGAACGTGCCTCTTAACGAAATTAAGAATGAATTTGCCCGCGTGGCTGGAATAGAGAGTGGCAGGTATCTGGACGATGCACTGCGAAAATTCCTCGGGGATCTGCTTGAACGAAAGATGATCCTCGGATATCTTAGAGAATAATCTATAACATACAGAAAATGAGAACCTTGTACAGAAAATTTGTAGAGGGAACGGAGAAGTTGCATGATGTTCAGCTGCTTTTGTTCCGCATCATCCTGGCCATCGGCTTTTACAGTCCGGCCATGATGAAAGTAAAGAATCTTGAGGGTGTAGCAGAATGGTTTGGAAGCATGAGCTACCCATTCCCTATGGTCAGTGCAATTCTGGCCATGAGCACAGAAGTGCTTGGAATTGTGTTACTGACACTGGGATTTGGAACCCGTGTCATCGCACTTCCCATGATGTTTGTGATGGTGGTGGCCATTTTCACTACCCATATCTCCAATGGTTTTGCCGCGGGGGACAATGGATTTGAAATACCACTGTACTATT
>JAYEOJ010000160.1:0-4219 GCA_034722835.1 Bacteroidota bacterium
AACTGACCACCCGGCTGGTAGTCGTAAAGGATCTGGCCTCCATGAAAAAAATGGCCTATGCGGTGGGTATTTTTGCCATCCTGGTGATTGCCCCCACCATATTTATCGGCATGTACGGTGCTGTCAGGTACCCGGGGGCCCCTACTTCTGAGTTTTTGTCACAGGCTCTGTTATTTGACCAGGCTGCACCTGTGGCCGCACTGGCCATCGTGGGTTTGTTTGCCGCCTGTCTTTCTACCACCAATGCCCAGATCTTTGCCCTGGGAAATGAACTGCGTTCCCTGTTAAAAGGCGAGGAAAAGCGGGCCATGCGTATTACCCGGATATCCCTCTTCTTTTTTGCAGCAGTGGTCATGGTGTTTTCCACCCTGATGAGCGATGAACTGGCCCTGCTGGCCCGGGTCAGTTTTACCGGGACGGCCATGATGGCTCCCATCGTTTTGATGGCAGTGATAAAGAAAAGCAGCCCCCCCAGAGCGGTGATCCTGATTTCCTTCCTGGCATTTACTACCTATTTGCTTTCCCTGGCTGGTGTTGTTCCCGATCATGTGGGTGCATTGCGCCTGGATCTTGCGCTCTACCTCTTCCTGGTACTCTCTGTCCTGGCGACAGTAGCTGTCAAAAAAACCATAAGCTGATTAATGGCTGTTGTTTAGCTCATAATCATCCATGTTGCTGAAGGCATAACTATAGCTGTTGGGTACGATAGCGTTGTATTCATCAATGCTGGCATCCGACAGGCAGGCATCGATAATACGCTTACCTGTCTGCAACAGGTTCCCGTTCAGGTATTTCTGCAGCTCCAGCCTGAAAAAGTCCTCCAGCATTCGGGCTCCGGCATCATAACCTTCGGTGCCTACCTCTGTTTGCTTGTAAACTTTCAGGAACCGGGATGGAATCTTGGAGCCCTCAATGGTCAGGTAATTCAATTCATAACCCAGCAGGGAGCAGCGCGCCGGCTGAAACTGATCCGATTTCAGTTTTGCAACACCCCGTCTGGTCAGGTACTCCCGCATAAGGAGCTGAGGCTTAAACCCAACTTTCCAGACCCCGATATGCTGATTGGGTACCAGGGTATAATTGGTTCTGGGTGTCTCAATGATCTGTTTCAGCAGCATATTGGCATGGTCAATTTTTTGTCCGGTGGCAAAGGGCCAGTAGGAACCTACCCCTTCACTGCCCATATTTCCACCTCCCGTGATACTTGGATTATTGAACCCGCGAGGGGAGACCAGCCGCCATAGCCAGGCCAGGGTAGGGGGCAGTATATGGAACAAGCCCAGGATGCCATAATTGGGCTCTTCCCTTGAACAGACCGGGGTTCGAAGTCCAAAACTTCGTACATCGATGGATACCGCTTTGTCAATCACATTTTCGACAGAGTTTCTTGGCAGAATAACTCGTGGATTGGGACACCTTTTTCCCGGTTCATCTTCGATATGGTCCCAGATCAGTGCAGTTGATCGGGGAGTGGTATTAATATTCAGAAAAAGAAGAGGACAACATGCGCTGATGGTGGCCTTCTCCAGTTTGGGATCATCACCATACTGGTTCACACTGTCTACACGGACAAACCATGCATTTTCAGCATCGACAATTCTTAACTTTCCATCTTTGCGCTGCACTGAAGGATGGCAAAATGCCATATCATCAGCCACAGGGTTAAAGAGACAGAATCGAGGGATGGTAATATAACGTTCCTCTCCGTTAACCAGGTT
Source organism: Bacteroidota bacterium (assembly GCA_034722835.1). Lineage (GTDB taxonomy): Bacteria > Bacteroidota > Bacteroidia > Bacteroidales. Next base: position 1,719 of record JAYEOJ010000160.1, read on the forward strand.
AGTTCCCAGTGAGACACGTCCCTCGGGTTCCCGAATAATGTTTTGGTGCATCTCACTTTTCCCCCCACCACTGGCACCTTCATGCATAAAGGTGGTTACGTTGTCGTAAGGACTAATGGATTGTACCGCCGAGCAGTGTGCAGTAATCCAACCCTCTTTTTCGCCCTGGGTAAGGATCACCCCATAGAGTCCTTTTTTGGCACTCGGACCCGGGTAGAGGTTGTAGGCATAGAGCTCATGCACCTCACCGGTCCGGTTATGCACTACCACCTGCTTGCCATCGAAATGGGTGTGTCTGAAAACCGGAGCAACCAGGATGGAGGATTCAATTTTAGCCCCTTCCTGCAACTTATCTACAGGAACAATCTCCTGGAGCATGGAAAGACCCATGGCAAAAAAAGCTGCATTGGAAGGAACCACAGCTATTCCCAGGGAGCCAATGCCTGCTCTTCCGGCAAAGTAGAAGAAAATGGCCAGCTCCTGCTTTTTCATCCAGTCAAACGTTTCCTCCTGCAGGGAAGAGAAATCGTAGCCGTATTTATCAGAGAAGCGCTTTTTATCGGTGGGGAGATCATCGGCAATGACCATGGTCTCGGGATCGCGACGGCGCATATAGGCCTCCGTATAATTGGCGGAGATGCCGTTTCTTACCCGGTGTACTATGGCTTCAGTATAAAGCCCTTTTCCCGGGACATCGTATTTCACCTCATACTCTACATTCTCCGCTCCATCGGTTGCTGCAATGGCCAGATCGTGGGTTGAATCAAATACAGAAAGCTTTTTACAAGCTTGTAACAGGGAGGAAATATTTTCGGGCAGGGTAATGCTCTTCTCTTCCAGCAGGGCAAACAGGTCTCTCATTCTTCACAAAATTTCCCGCAAAAATAGTACAATTATGAAGAATACAAGCCTATTTTTTTCTAGGTAACTCCACCTTATAAAGAATCTTTCCATCAATCCTTCTTAACCAGGCCTGATTGCTTTCCGCAAACCACCTGATCTGAGAGTGATCGAACCAGCCCCAGCCATCGACTCCCTGGTCCTTTGCCAGGGAGTACGACCTGGAGTCCATGCAGTAAATTAGTTTTTCGGCAGTTCCTTCCTGGTTGTAGAGCGGTAATACGTAGTTCCCAACGCCTAAGACAGTTGTACCTCCATCGTCAGAGAGGAGGCAGTAGGGCCGGGCTGAAAGATATTTCAGTAATTCTTCCCTGCTGGTTTCTGCCTCATCTTCATGGTTCCCAAAGGTAATTGCATAGGGAACCTGGTAGGCTATCAAAAGATCCGTCAGTATCTCCCAGCTCTTCAGGGTGGGTTTCCCTGTGACAATATCACCGGTCAGAATAACCAGATCCGGTTTCTCTGCATCCATAACGGATTTGATATTATCCAGCACCTCCTGTGATCTGGGACCTCCCTTGTAGAAATGAGTGTCCGTGAATTGAACGATCTTAAAATGCTTAGCACTGTTGAATTGTAATCTGTTCTCTTCTGCGTGAAGTATCATTGCAGAAAAAAGAAGAATCACAGCCGTAGCTATGAAAAAAAATGATCGGGCATGGGATTTCATATTTCGTGATTTTTGGAAGGAAAGGCTACTTTATATTCCTGATCTTCATGGAAATGACATTGCCCGACTTGGTGTCCAGTTTGAATATTTTGTAGCGGAGCGACTTACCTACAAGCATGGAGCTGGCCACTGAGCCGGAATCTCCTTCATAACTAAGTGTGATAAGCCAGTGAGCCTTATCCGGGCTTAATTCCACTTCTTCAAGTTGAACCTGTTCTGCATCGGGGAAGAACGCGAGCAGGTGTTCTTTTGCCTTTTCGGTGGCCTCTTTAACATTTATCATAGCCTAAATATACGGAAAACTGCGTCTTTTACCTGCTACAGGTGGTCGTAAACACAAGCCCATTCAGAAAAGCCTTGTCGGGGATATAGACGGGATCTGCCGGTGAGGATTTGTCACATCCAGTGAAGAGCCAGCCAGTCAGTACAAAAAACACACATACCCTGAGCCAAATATGCATATCCTTTTGATCAATTATTAAAAGAGGGATGCTTATTTATAAGCATCCCTTAGAAAAGAGTTAGGAGTATGTTCAGACAGCTAGTAATCCTCTCCCTTCAGCTTCATATAGGACTGTGGATGGAGGCAGGCCGGGCAGTTTTCCAGTGCTTTGGTTGATTCATAAATATAGCCGCAGTTCATGCACTCCCACCAAACTTTGCCGTCTTTAATAAAGACTCTGTCCTCCGATACATTCTGGAGCAGCTTCAGGTAGCGCTTCTCATGCTCTGCTTCTACTTTGGCGATCATTTTAAATGCAGCGGCAACCTTGGGGAAGCCCTCCTCCTTGGCGATCTCCGCAAAGGTAGGATAGAGGTCTGTCCATTCTTCATTCTCACCTTCAGCAGCGGCTTTCAGGTTCTCGGCAGTGGTTCCAACCTTGCCTGCAGGATAGCTGGCGGTAATCTCCACCATGCCACCCTCCAGGAA
>JAYEOJ010000161.1:0-4196 GCA_034722835.1 Bacteroidota bacterium
ATTGAAAACAACAAGCCGGATGCCATTAAGAAGATGAAAAAGATGGCGGCCGGCAGCACTGTTTCTGTCCAGGGATTGAAGGTGAAATATCCGCAGGGTGGAGAGAAACAATTGGTCCAGGCCTTGCTGAAAAGGGAGGTCCCTTCCGGTGGATTGCCCATTGATGTTGGGGTGGTGGTATTCAATGTGGGTACAGCAATGGCTGCCTACGAAGCGGTGATGAAAAACCGGCCCCTGATCGACCGGGTGGTCACAGTGACCGGAAAATCGCTGGAGAAACCCTCCAATTTCAAGGTAAGGATCGGGACACCCGTCACCTACCTGGTTGAACAGGCTGGCGGACTGCCGGAGGATACGGCCAAAGTAATCAATGGGGGACCCATGATGGGAAAGGCCTTGCCAACGCTTGATATCCCGGTTGTAAAAGGAAGTTCGGGAATTCTCCTGATCAATGATCAGGAATCCAGGAGAAAAGAGGTGAAACCCTGTATTCGCTGCACAAAATGTGTAAGCGTTTGTCCCATGGGACTGGAACCCTATCTGCTGATGAACCTGAGCGAAAAGAGCCTTTTCGAAGGTATGGAAGCAGAGAAAGTCCTGGATTGTATCGAATGTGGGAGTTGCAGTTACACCTGTCCTTCTTCGCGTCCCCTTCTCGACTACATCCGGTTGGGAAAGGCAGAAGTTGGTAAAATTTTAAGAGCACGAAAAGCAGTTTAAGAAATCATAGCTGAGATGAATAAATTCGTTGTATCACCTTCACCACATGCCTATACGGACGAATCGGTCCCGAAACTAATGTATGGGGTGATTATTTCATTGCTTCCGGCACTGGCTGTATCGGTCTGGTTTTTCGGAATAGGGATGATTATCGTAACCACCGTTTCGGTGGCATCCACCATCCTTTTCGAATACCTGATCCAGCGGTATATGCTGAAGGTTAAACCAACCCACCTGGATGGTTCTGCATTGCTTACAGGATTGCTTCTGGCCTTCTGTCTGCCTTCAAACATCCCTTTTACTTTGGTGATGATCGGGGCACTGGCCGCTGTTGGTATCGGAAAGATGACCTTTGGAGGTCTTGGAAACAATATTTTTAATCCGGCGCTGGTGGGCAGGGTATTCCTTTTCATCTCCTTCCCGGTGGCCATGACCGCCTGGCCCGAGCCCGGACAATGGATGAGTTACACCGATGCCGTAACCGGAGCCACCCCCCTGGGGCTTATGAAAGAAGGACTGGCAACCAAAACTGTGGCGGAAATTATGCCGGAAGTTCCTTCCTTTCTCCATCTTCTGATGGGGAAAACAATGGGTTCAGCAGGTGAAGTTTCTGCATTGGCTCTTTTACTTGGGATGCTTTACATGATGTACCGGAAGATCATTTCCTGGCACATCCCCATCACCATACTGGCTACAGTAGCCATATTTACAGGCATCCTCTGGCTGGCCAATCCCGATCGTTTTGCCGATCCACTGTTTCACCTGCTTACAGGCGGACTCATGCTGGGAGCCATCTACATGGCCACAGACTATGTGACCTCACCCATGTCTGGCAGGGGTATGATTGTTTACGGAGTAGGGATCGGGATCGTTACGGTCCTGATCCGGATCTTCGGGGCCTACCCCGAAGGAGTTCAGTTTGCCATTCTGATTTTTAACGGTTTCACACCGCTGATCAATAAATTTGTCAAACCGAAACGTTTTGGAAAGGAGGTGAAACATGGCTAAAAAAGAATCCACATTCCTGAGTATGGTAGCGACCCTGATCATGGTCACGCTGGTGGCAGCCGGACTGCTCGGGTCGGTATTTGCACTTACCAAGGAGCCCATCCGACTGGCCGAATTAAAGAAAAAGAATGAAGCCATCCAGGTGGTGGTTCCCGGCTTTGACAACGAACCATCCCAGGAAGTGAAGAGTGTGTTCATTGACGGAGACAGCATCTATCTCTATACGGCCCGGAAGGGTGAAGAAGTCCTTGGAACAGCCGTAGAGACCTTCACCAACCAGGGATTCAGTGGCGAGTTTAAGCTCATGGTGGGATTTGCCCCCGATGGCACCATCATCGACATTGCAGTGATCAAACATGCTGAGACTCCCGGATTGGGCGATAAGATGGAAAAAGGAAAGAGTGATTTCAGTGTGCAATTCATGGGCAAACACCCCAACAGTTTTAATCTGGCTGTAAAGAAGGACCGGGGCGATGTGGATGCCATCACTGCCTCTACGATTACCTCCAGGGCCTACTGCGATGCAGTAACACGTGCTTATGGAGTTTTTATGGAAAGTCAAAAAGCCGATTGATATGAATCAGTGGAAGAACTTTAGCAAAGGATTTATTAAGGAAAATGCGGTTTTTGCCCTGTTCCTTGGATTGTGCCCCACCCTGGGAGTCACCACCTCGGCCGTTAACGGACTGGGAATGGGCCTGGCCACCACCTTCGTACTGGTGATGTCCAACCTGGTGGTCTCCCTGATCAAGAACTTCATACCCGACAAGGTGCGGATTCCATCCTTTATTGTAATCATTGCCACCTTTGTAACTGTGGTGGAGCTGGTAATGAAAGGGTATGTTCCGGCACTTTTTGATGCACTGGGCCTGTTTATCCCACTTATCGTTGTAAACTGCCTGGTGCTTGGAAGGGCCGAAGCCTTTGCCTCCAAAAACACCATCTGGTCCTCCCTGGTGGACGGAGCCGGCATGGGACTTGGATTCACCATGGCACTTACCGTCCTGGGAGCTGTCAGGGAACTCCTGGGCAGCGGTGCCTTTTTTGGAATGAAGCTGATCAGCGGTGATGCCATGCTCCTCTTCATCCTTCCACCGGGTGCTTTTATTGCTCTTGGTTACCTGATCGTTCTTGCCAATATGATTAAAGAAAAAACCTCCTGACCATGGAATATATCCTGATCATAATCGCTGCTGTATTTGTCAGCAATATTGTACTGAACCAGTTCCTGGGCATCTGCCCCTTTATCGGGGTCTCCAGCAAGGTGGAGACGGCCATCGGGATGACCGGTGCCGTGACCTTTGTAATGGTGATTGCCACCCTGGTCACCTACCTGATCTACTACTCTGTACTGGTACCTCTGGACATTGTCTACATGCGGACCATCACCTTTATCCTGGTCATTGCATCGCTGGTTCAGCTGGTGGAGATCATCCTGAAGAAGATCTCTCCCCCGCTCTACCAGGCCCTTGGCATTTTCCTCCCCCTGATCACTACCAACTGTGCCGTACTCGGTGTGGCTGTACTTGCTGTTCAAAAGGACTTCAGCCTCCTGGAAAGTACGGTTTTTGCCATCGGGAACGCCATAGGTTTCGGGCTTGCACTGATCACCTTCTCCGGGATCCGTGAGCAGCTGGATCTGCTTAATGTTCCCAAGCGGATGAAAGGGGTACCAATTGCCTTTATCGTAGCCGGATTAATGGCCCTGGCTTTTATGGGATTCACAGGAATAGTTTAGTGGAGCCTGTCATAGAAAAAACCATCTCCTTTGTGAAAGAAACCCTGGCAGGTGCCGAGGGAGGGCATGACTGGTATCATATCGAACGGGTCTGGAATACAGCACGTTACATCCGGGAACAAGAGGATGCAGGAGATCTGCTCACCATTGAACTTGCCGCCCTGCTACATGATATTTCCGATGCCAAGTTCAATGGCGGGGATGATGAGAAGGGAAGCCGGATGGCCAGTGAATTTCTGGTAGAGCTTGGACTGGATCGGGAGATAATAGATCATATCCAGCGGATCATTAAGCATGTCTCCTATAAAGGAGGCTTTGCCCAGGACCAGATTTATACCATTGAGTTCCAGATTGTACAGGATGCGGACCGCCTTGATGCCATTGGTGCCATAGGTATTGCCAGGGCATTTAATTACGGAGGATTTAAGAACCGGCCCATTCACAACCCGGAGATGCCTCTGCAGGAGTATGCAGATTCTAAGGCCTACCACAAAAGTGATGCACCCACAATCAATCATTTCTATGAAAAGCTGCTCAAGCTGAAGGATATGATGAATACCTCAACAGGCAAAGAGATGGCCGAGGAGCGGCACAATTACATGCTCCGGTTCCTGGAGCAATTCTACCGGGAGTGGGATCCGGGCAAATAAGAATCCCGGTCCGGGTCAGGAAATCAGTTTAAAAGAGATAGTTCAGGTTAATATAGAGACCACTATCGCCATCCTCTTTC
>JAYEOJ010000162.1:0-4190 GCA_034722835.1 Bacteroidota bacterium
TCACTGATGGGCCCGCTGCAGACACTCAGACCTTTGTCATTGTTGTTGGTAATATTAACGATGCACCAACCTTTGAAACCATGCCGGACACCGTGGCCACGGAGGATGTACTGTATTCCTCAGCCGTTACGGGGGCGGATCTGGATGTTGACGATTCCCTGAGATATAGTGCTACTGAAATTCCTCCCTGGTTGACTTTCAATGATACCACAGGAGTTCTGTCCGGAACTCCTGGCAATGACGAGGTGGGATTTCACGATGTAACCCTGACGATCAATGATGGGACGGTGACGGTGGACAGCGCCTTTCAAATCAGAGTGGCCAATGTTAACGATGCCCCCACCTTTGCTACCATGCCCGACACCGTGGCCACCGAGGATGTACTGTATGCATCGGCCATCACAGGGGCGGATATTGATGTGGGTGATTCCCTGATTTACCGAGCCACCGTAATTCCTGGCTGGCTGACATTTAATGATACCACAGGAATTTTATCCGGAACCCCGGGCAATGGAGATGTGGGATTTCACGATGTGACACTGACTATCAATGATGGGACTGTTACTTTGGATAGCGCCTTTCAAATCAGAGTGGCCAACGTAAACGATGCACCGACCTTTGAAACCATGCCGGACACAGTGGCCCTGGAAGATACGCCCTATTCATCTGCCGTCACAGGGGCGGATGTTGATGTGGGGGACTCCCTGATTTACAGTGCTCCTGTACTTCCTGCCTGGTTAACATTTAATGATACTACAGGAGTTCTGAGTGGAACAGCGGGGGATACCCTGCTGGGTGATCATAATGTGACACTGAGACTCTTTGATGGAACGGTGAATGTGGACAGTGCTTTTGTCATCACCCTGTTAAATACAAATGATCCCCCTACCTTTACATCCATCCCGGATACTGTTGCTCTTCAGGGAGATTTATATTCTTATACGCCTACAGCGGAAGATATTGATGGGGATAGCCTGATCTTTTCCGCTCCAGTACTCCCTGTCTGGCTAAGCTTCGATTCAGTAACACATGTACTGAGTGGAACACCTGGCAACGATCATGTGGGGGATAACAGTGTTTCGCTGATGATCAGTGATACTGTTGTCGATGTGGTCCAGTCTTTCATCATAGTAGTGGAGAATATTAACGATCCCCCCACATTCACATCCACACCGATTACAGAAGCCCGTCCGGGAGTAGCTTATAATTACACGGTTATAGCTGAAGATATTGACGGGGATGACCTCACCTATGCTGCCCTGGTGCTGCCCGGTTGGCTAACTTTCAATTCTACAACACAATTACTGAGTGCTACTCCCAGCGATACAGATGAGGGTGATCAACATGTTACCATACGAGTGACTGATGGATTGCTTTATGCCGACCAGACCTTTGTTATCTCGGTAAGCTACGCGAATCATGCTCCGAATTTTATCTCTGATCCGGCTACAACAGTTGTTGTGGGAGAGTCCTATGTGTACACCATAAATGCCTATGATATTGATGGTGATGATCTGACCTATTCTGCACCCCTGTTACCCGACTGGTTGACATTCTACCCCGCCACAAATGTAATCAGCGGGATTCCACGTACCGAAGATTTAGGTAGCCACGATGTTACTGTAAGGGTATCTGATGGAACGGTATCGGCCGACCAGTCTTTCCCCATAACCGTGCGAAACGAAAATGTTGCGCCTGCTTTCACATCTACTCCGGAGACATCGGTAATTGAAAATCAGCTATATGTATATTATGTTGCAGCGGAGGATGCAAATGGTGATGACCTCACCTTTTCTGCCACCCTGTTGCCCGGCTGGTTAAACTTCGATCCCAGTGCCGGTATTTTACACGGCACCCCCGATAGAGATGATGTAGGTGATCACAATGTAACGCTGTCTGTTTCGGACGGGAATTTGACAACGGATCAGACCTTTACCATTACCGTAGAGATTCGATCCGGTGTTGGGATCACTGATCTTCATTCTCCCGATTTCATGCTGATATACCCGAATCCCACCACGGGTAGATTCATTGTTGAAATGGCCATTGAACTTGAGCAAGAGCTACACCTTGAGATCCTGGATCCGCTTGGAAGAATCGTGATACAAAAGCAATATCCTCCCTATTATTGGATCCGGGAAGAATTTAACATGAGCGACCGGCCCGCGGGGCTTTACTTCATCAGGTTTTATCATGAATCGGACCAGGCCATCAGGAAGCTGATCATTCAATAAGCCAAGCCCATTTCATTTCTCTGCCAAAATGTCAAACCATAGCTCTTGGCTCAATATTTGACCTATCAGGTTCAAATTATTGAATGGTATAAGTGAATACGAATATGGCAAAGAAGTCCGAAAAAGCTGAAAAACAGCAAGGTAAGAAGATAGAGGTTGAAGAAACCGTAAAGCAGGAGAAGGTTCAGGAGGAGCCTGTAGAGAAAGAAACCCCGGAAGAGACTGAAGCAGAAGAAAAGGAGGAACCCAAAAAAGAGCCCACTACAGAGGAAAAACTGGCAGAATTGCAGGATCGTTACCTGCGACTGTCAGCCGAATATGACAACTTCAGGAAAAGAACCCTGAAGGAAAAGATTGACCTGCAAAAGAGCGCCAATGAGAACCTGCTGGAGGCGCTTCTGCCCGTGGCAGATGATTTCGACCGGGCCATGCAATCGGTGGATGAGGCTAAGGACGTTAAAGCAGTCAAAGAGGGAATGCAGTTGATATCAGGTAAATTCCTTGGTTTCCTCAACCAGCAGGGAGTCAAAGAGATTCAAGCACAAAGCAAAAAATTTGACACGGATCTGCACGAAGCGATCACCAAAATCCCTGCACCCTCGAAAAAGCTGAAAGGCAAGGTGGTGGATGTTATTCAGAAAGGATATTTCCTGAACGATAAAGTTTTGCGTTTTTCAAAGGTGGTTATAGGGGAATAAGATGGGAAAAAGAGATTATTACGAAGTGCTGGGTGTTTCCAAAGGTGCTGCTCAGGACGAGATCAAGAAAGCCTACCGGAAACAGGCACTTCAATACCATCCAGATAAGAATCCGGGCGACACGAAGGCCGAAGAGAAATTCAAGGAGGCAGCCGAAGCCTATGAAGTTCTTTCCGATGCTCAGAAACGGCAAAAATATGACCAGTTTGGCCATGCAGCCTTTCAAAACGGCGGAGCCGGCGGCTTCCACGGAGGCGGAATGACCATGGAAGATATCTTCTCCCAGTTTGGAGATATTTTTGGCGGATTTGGTGGATTTGGAGGATTTGGCGGATTTGGAGGAAGCTCCAGGGGTGGAGTGACCAAAGGATCTAACCTGCGTGTCAAGGTCAAACTGAACCTGGAAGAGGTGGCCAATGGTGTGGAGAAGAAGATCAAAGTGAAAAAATATATCTCCTGTGATGCCTGTGGTGGATCGGGAGCCAAGCACGGTACAGCAAAAAACACCTGCTCGACCTGTCACGGCAATGGCCAGGTGACCCGTGTCACCAATACCTTCCTGGGGCAGATGCAGACTGCATCCACCTGTCCCACCTGTCACGGAGAGGGTACCACCATCAGTCAGAAGTGCGAATCCTGCTACGGCGAAGGCATTGTAAAGAAGGAGGAGGTGATTAAGATCAATATCCCTGCAGGAGTAGCAGAAGGGATGCAGGTGAAAATGAGCGGGAAAGGAAATGCAGCCCGCCGGGGTGGAGTCAACGGCGATCTCATGGTCATCATCCAGGAAGAGAATCATCCCGAACTGACCCGGGATGGAAGTGATCTGCTTTACAATCTCTACCTGAGTATCCCACATGCCACCCTGGGCACCACTGTAGAGATCCCAACTGTGGAGGGACGGGCCAAGATCAAGATCGAGGCCGGGACCCAGCCGGGCAGAGTGCTGCGACTCAGGGGGAAGGGTCTCCCCGAGATCAATGGTTACGGGAAGGGTGATCTGCTGGTACAGATCAATGTCTGGATTCCAAAATCCCTGGAAAAAGAGGAAAAGAAGGTGTTTGAAAAAATGGAACAATCGGATACCTTTACTCCCCGACCCGATAAAACAGAACACGGTTTTTTCAACCGGATGAAAAATTTCTTTGAATGAACTTGATTAGTGCCAGTGAAGTTGTTAAGGACTTTAGCGGACACAGGGCATTGAACCATGTGTCCATGGAGGTCCCCGAAGGCAGCATCTATGGCTTGCTCGGAC
>JAYEOJ010000163.1:0-4169 GCA_034722835.1 Bacteroidota bacterium
TATTAGCTTTGAATGTAGGTACGGAGTTGGTTTCAGATTTTTCAGAGAAGGAGAGAATAAGGCGGGAGTATTTCAATGATCCCGCGTCTGCTCCCGACCACAACAGGGCGGCAATTCTGCTTGGACTTGACATTTTATTCGGACGCATCACCTTTGTTCACCAATGGGGGATTTATTATTATGCACCCTACCCGGCAATGAACCCGGTGTACCAGCGATATGGCTTGAATCTGAGGTTTACAGATCGCTTTTACCTGGGCATCAATATCAAGGCACACGGACATGTGGCCGACCTGATGGATGTCCGTTTGGGGATACAGTTTTAAATTTCCTTTGGATCTTCAGCATGCTCGTAAGTTCTATTCTTCAATAAAAATTCCATAAATTAATGCCATATTAAATCGCGATACTATGAATAAAGAGAATGCTTCTGATCTTGCTATAAATGGTGGAACTCCGGTCCGGACCAAAGGCTGGCTGAATTGGCCGGTCTGGAATACGGATGCTGAAACACCCATACTGGAAGTCCTCCGGAGCGGAGACTGGTTTCGTCTGAGGGGCAGCAGGGTGGATGAGTTCGAAGAAGCATATGCCTCGCTTATCGGAGCCCGACGGGTTCTGGCCACATCCAGCGGAACAGCGGCCCTTGAAACAGCACTGCACGTTATGGATGTGAATGCCGGCGATGAGGTGATTGTTTCCCCCTATACCTTTATTGCCACTTACAATGCGGTTTTTAGTCAGAATGCACTGCCCGTATTTGCTGATACCGATCAGGAAACATTTACCATCAATCCACACAAGATTGAAGAAAAGATCACGGATCGAACCAGGGCCATCCTGCCCGTACATATCTTTGGTCTTCCCGCCGATATGGACCGTATTATGGCCATTGCACAGAAACACAAGCTCGCTGTAGTTGAAGATGCCTGCCAGGCCTGGCTTGCTGAATATAAGGGCAAAAAGGTCGGTACCATTGGAGATCTGGGTTGCTTCAGTTTCCAGAACTCCAAGAACATTCCAGCCGGAGAGGGAGGTGCCATTTCCGGAAACGATGATACGCTCATGGACCAGTGTCATTCTTTCCACAATTGTGGAAGGCCCTACGGGAAGAACGCTTCAGATTTTTCCGGTTATCCTTTCTTCGGAGGAAACAAAAGAATGATGGAGTTTCAGGCAGTCATCTTATTGTCTCAGATGGAGCGGGCAGAAAGGGATTTTGAAAAACGCCTGGAAAATGCCCTCTACCTGGATTCGAAATTGAAAAGCATCCCGGGCATCCTGCCTTATAAACTGACCGAAGGCGCCACAAAGTCAGCGTACCACATTTATCCTTTCCGCTATAAAAAGGAGCATTTCGACGAACTCCCGCGGGAGCTTTTCCTGACTGCCCTCCAGGCAGAAGGAATCCCCTGTTCCAGCGGTTACGAAGCACAGTACAACGATGGATTTATGGAGGAAGTGTTGAATTCGAGGGGATTTAAACGGCTATTTCCGGAACAGCGGCTCAAGCGGTACAGAGAAGAGCTGCATGAGCTCCCTGAGAATGATCAGCTGACCAGTGAGGCCGTCTGGTTTTTCCAGAACATGCTACTGGCAGACCGCCAGGATATGGACGATATTGTGAATGCGGTTCACAAAGTATATGAAAACAGAAAACAACTATTATGAAACGAATCCTGATTAAGCCTGTTGTAACTATCTGCATTGTTCTGACATTCATTTCTGCAGATGCGCTCTGTGATGCGAAGCACCCGGACTCCACATGGCTGGCCGGAGTTGCCAGCATGGTGATTACCCCGGAGCAATCCATGTGGATGGCGGGATACGCAGCCCGTGAACATCCCGCCGAGGGGACCATGCACGATCTGTGGGCAAAAGCCCTGGCTCTTGAAGATGCAGAAGGAAAAAAGGCCATTCTGATCACAACGGACTTACTCGGGTTTCCCAAAGCGCTGTCGGATCAGATCCGGGATCAGCTGGAGAGCGAGTTTCAGCTTTCAAGGGCCCGGATCATACTCAATAGTACACATTCGCATTCCGGCCCTGTGCTGAAGGATGCCCTGTATGATATCTATCCACTTGATCAGCAACAAATAAGTGACATTGAGCATTATTCCGATTGGCTGGCGGATCAGCTTGTTGTCCTGGTAGGCGAGGCCTTAAACTCCTTGGAACCGGTACATATCTATGCGCAGAATGGTGTAACACGCTTCCAGGTCAACAGGCGTAACAATGATGCCTCCGAGCTAAGCACACTGACAGAATTAAAAGGGCCCAACGATCATGCTGTTCCAGTCATCAAAGTAGTGGATAAGCAAGGCGATCTGATGGCAGTGACATTCGGGTATGCCTGTCATCCCACGGTGCTGGATCAATATGAATGGTCAGGCGATTACCCGGGTTTTGCACAAATAGCGCTGGAAGAATCCCATCCGGGTGCGACCGCACTGTTTTTTGCGGGTGCCGGTGCAGATCAAAATCCCCTGCCCCGCCGTTCGGTTGGACTGGCAAGGCAGTACGGAATGGAACTGGCTGCGGCGGTTGAACGCGTACTGGAGGAAGATATGCAGGAACTTTCGCCACAGCTTTCAGCAAGCTATTCTGAAATTGAATTGCCCTTGAATCCCCCACATACAAAAGATGAACTACTTGAGATCGCTCACGACACATCGGATTATGCAAGCTATCAAAAAAGATGGGCGGAAAATATGCTGGATAAATATGAGAGGAACGAATCCTTCATAAGCTCTTATCCATATCCGTTGCAGGTCTGGCAGCTGGGCGAACAGATGGTCGTGAATATGGGGGGCGAGGTGGTCGTTGGCTATGCAAACAAAATCAAACAGATCTTCGGCCCGGAAACCTTTGTAATAGCCTATTCCAACGATGTAATGGGCTATATCCCTACGGTTACGATCCTTGAAGAAGGAGGCTACGAAGGATATGTGTCACAACAGGTGTATGGGTTACCAGGCACATGGAAACCCGAAATTGAATCCATGATCATTCAGGAAGTTGAACGGCTTGCTGAGCAGTCAGGTGTCCCACAACCCGTGGGAATGAAAACAGAGTAGGCTAACAGACCGACACAGATTATTGAACCACTTCAAAAACTTTCTCCAGGATGTTCCCGTTTGAATCCACCAGGGTCAGGGTGTGTGAACCTTCAGACGCCAGGAATTCCAGCTGGTGGATCAGGGTGGTTTCCCCCAGGTATTGATCGTCCAGGTGCCAGTGAATGCTAGCTCCCGGTTCCCGGTGAGCCGCTTCAAAAACCACCCGGCTCAAGCGACCGTCCAGTCCCCGAGGAATAAACACCTGCCGGGTCTCCCTGGGATAGATGAGCTCCATGGGCTCTTCGTTACCTTCTCCGCACCGGGGGAGAAAGGGGGGAAGGGATTTGTATTGAGAATCCTTTCGTTTGTGATACCACTCCATTACCGGTGGCAATACAAACCAGGAGGTATTGACCATCTTCCCCGTCTCGTAGCAATCGCTGTGCACCCTGAATTGCTCGCTCTGGTCCAGGTGAATGATCCGGTGGTACGGACAGACTTCCATTTTCTCTCCAGCTTCAGGGACCAGGCTGATCTCTGTACGGTCACAATCGGGGCCGGCCCGGTAGCCACTGGTGCTACAGATCTCAATGTCGATCATCTCCTCGTAGGGAGTCTCAAACCAGGCCGACGAGGGAAGCAAGGAAAATACATCAAACATCAAGGGTGCAGCCACATTCACCCCGGTGAGTCCCGGCCGGCCCTCACCGTCTGCATTCCCAACCCATACACCCACCAGATAATCGGGATTCACTCCGATGGCCCAGGCATCCCTGTATCCAAAACTGGTACCGGTCTTCCAGGCAATGGTTTTGGAGGATGAAAACTGTTCCCATGCTCCCTCCTGGTTGGGCCTTTCAAGTTCAGTCAGGGTTTCAAAACATTGCCATATGGAGGCGGCACTCATGATCCCGCTGTTTTTCAGATCCGGATCCGAAGAGGGACCTTTCCCGGAATCCTTATCCAGAACATAAGCAGGAGCTGTATAATTCTCAGGATCATACCTGTAATCATACTCCTGGAAATGATTAAGACTGTTGGCCATGCCTGCATATACCCGGCAGAGATCCCACAGCTTTACCTCTGCTCCCCCCCGGATCAGCGTAAGTC
>JAYEOJ010000164.1:0-1750 GCA_034722835.1 Bacteroidota bacterium
CAGAAGTGCACCTTTTGCCCTATCACAGGATTGCCGGGAACAAATACCGGAGGTTGCAAATGAAGGAACATCTTGCAGAAGTAGATGAACCCGATCAGCAGCTGATGCACCAGGTAAAAGAAAAGTTTAAGCGTACAGGTCTGGAGGTAATTATTGGGGGTTGATCCAGTTGTTATATCGGACAATAACAAATGAATGTAATGAATAAGAGAATTCATAAATTAAGAGAAGAGACGCTTCAGGCGGTGAACCGCCTGTCGGCCGAGCGCGGACTGCTGGTAACGAAGTTCTACAAGGAGCTGTCGGCTGCAGAGGATGCAGTGCCTGTTCAACGGGCAAAGGCCTTTGAATATATCCTCCGTCACAAATCAATCTGCATTAACGATGGGGAGCTGATCGTAGGGGAACGGGGACCTGCTCCTAAAGCCACTCCCACCTACCCGGAGATCAACCTGCACTCCCTGAAGGACCTGGAGATTCTTGATCGGAGAGAGAAGGTATCTTTCAAGGTGAATGAGGAGACCCGCAAAGCATTTGAGGAGGAGATTATCCCTTACTGGACCGGGCGGACCAACCGGGAGCGGGTATTCCGGAATATGGAGTCGGCCTGGATAGAGGCTTATAATGCCGGTGTTTTTACCGAGTTCCAGGAGCAGCGGGCACCCGGACATACCGTGTTGGGAAACAAGATCTACAGCCAGGGAATGGAAGATCTGATACAGGAGGTAAGGGAAGTCAGGGATCAGCTGGACCTGATGAACGACCCGGCTGCTTATGAGAAACGTGAGGAGCTCAGGGCCATGGAGATTGCCGCCCGGGCACTGATCATGTTTGCCGAAAGGCATGCCGGGGCTCTGGAGCAGCTTGCAGCAGAAGAGGGGAATGCGGAGCGCAAGGAAGAGCTGAAACAAATGGCAGCCATCTGCCGCAGG
The DNA here is from genome assembly GCA_034722835.1 of Bacteroidota bacterium. Classification (GTDB taxonomy): domain Bacteria; phylum Bacteroidota; class Bacteroidia; order Bacteroidales. The sequence continues at coordinate 933 of JAYEOJ010000164.1, forward strand.
GTGCCGGCAAAGGCGCCTGCTTCCATGCACGAAGCCCTGCAATATTACTGGTTCGTACACCTGGGGGTAATTACTGAGCTGAACCCATGGGACTCCTTTAATCCCGGCCGCCTGGATCAGCACCTCCTGCCTTTCTACCGGGCCGATCTGAAATCCGGAAAGCTGAACAAGGAATCGGCTATTGAACTTTTGCAATCTTTCTGGATCAAATTCAACAACCATCCCTCTCCTCCAAAGGTGGGGGTAACAGCCGAAGAGAGCAATACCTATACGGATTTTTGCCTGATCAATACGGGCGGACTGCTTCCGGATGGTTCCAATGCGGTAAACGAATTAAGCTATGTCCTGCTGGATGTGATCGAGGAAATGCGCCTTTTGCAACCTTCTTCCATGGTGCAGATAAGCAAGAAGAATCCCGACAGTTTTGTCGATCGCGCTGTAAAGATTGTAAAAACCGGATTTGGTCAGCCCTCCATCTTCAATACGGACGCCATAGTCCAGGAGCTGGTGAGACAGGGAAAAAGCCTTGAGGACGCGCGGAACGGTGGAGCTTCGGGTTGTGTGGAAAGTGGTGCATTCGGTACCGAGGCCTATATTCTTACCGGTTATTTCAATCTGGTAAAGGTGCTGGAGCTTACACTTAACAATGGAGTAGATCCGCAGACCGGGAGAAAGATAGGAATAGAATCGGGCGAAGCAGCATCATTTAAGGGTTTCGACGAACTGGAAGGTGCTTTCCGGAAGCAGTTACAGTACTTTATTGATATTAAGATTGCTGGGAGCAATATGATTGAGCGGATCTTTACTCAGCATCTTCC
>JAYEOJ010000164.1:1760-4166 GCA_034722835.1 Bacteroidota bacterium
TAATGCAGGTGGATCCCGTTATAACACCAATTATATCCAGGGAGTTGGACTGGGATCCATTTCGGATATCTTTGCTGCCATCAGGCACCATGTGTTCGACAAGTCCACCATAGGTATTGACACCTACCTGAAGGTACTGGCAGATAATTTTGAGGGCCACGATGAGTTCAGGGCAGCCCTGCTCTATGATACGCCCAAATATGGTAACGATGATGAGCTGGCCGATCAGCATGCCAGCTGGGTATTTGAAGCCTTTTATGAGGCAGTGAATGGCAGGAAGAGCCCTCGTGGCGCCACCTACCGGATCAATATGCTGCCCACCACCAGTCATGTATATTTTGGAAAGGTAACAGGAGCCACCCCTGATGGCCGTCTGGCCATGGAGCCGCTTTCAGAGGGGATTTCACCTTTCCAGGGAATGGACAGAAAGGGACCAACGGCTGTACTCAATTCGGCCCTGAAGATTGATCACCTCAAGACAGGAGGAACGCTGCTTAACCAGAAGTTTACTCCTGACTTCTTCAAGGATGAGCGGAGCATCCGCAAGGTGACCCAGCTGATCCGGTCGTACTTTAGGATGGATGGACATCATATCCAGTTTAATGTGGTGTCAGCAGATACTCTCAGGGACGCCCAGAAACATCCAGAGAAGTACCAGGATTTAATCGTAAGGGTTGCCGGATACAGTGACTACTTCAATGATCTGGGTCCGGAGCTGCAGGAGGAGATCATCCGGCGCACCGAACACGAAGAAAGCTAGTACTCAGTGGTTACTAGAGAGGGGGCGGGCCAGCATGATTCCGCTTGCTGCCTTGCTGTTCAGCAGATACTCTTCCAGTGTAAGATCTGAGACCACTACTTTTTCAGCCTTCGAGGAAGCGTGCATTATATGGATACGGCCTTCCTTCCGGATCAGAATTACAACATGCTGAATGGCGATGCCTTCTATGTTGGTAGTAATCCCTGCTATATCGCCATCCATAAGTCTGCTTTCGACTTCAGCTATCTTAGTTTCGGGAATGAAGAACATCCTCCTTGCTGAGATTTCCTTTTCCTGGGCAGCAATCGCTTCCACCAGCTCAGTGCTATCTTTTAGTTGCATGTAGCTATCAGGATGGGTGCTCATAAAATTGATCTCTTTGGGAAAAGGCGTCTGTGCAATCTCTTCGGACTTATCTCCAATCAGATTTTTTTGTTGATTATTATAGATCCAGTCACAAAAATAGTGCAGCCGGGAAGGGTAGCCATCGATCTTTCCATTACGATATCGAATGAGTTGTAATTCGGAAGTAAACTGTTCGAAAGTCTGAGATTCACTTTGAATTGTTCGGGAGATGGCCAGGCAGTTTTCGGCAAATGTGGTGCAATCCATTTCACGTAAGTTTATAAGCAGCTGTTCTTCCACGGTTTCCAGGGTGTGGGCAACATAAGGTGTTTCCCGAAAATATGCACCCACTTTTAACATTAAGGCTGCTGTTGATGCTTCTCTGTCAGCAGAATGAAGCTCAAGAAGCTCTTCCAGTATCTGTCTGTCTTTCAGCTGGTAAATGATTTTTCCCGAATCAACATCTGGATTTTTAGTTGTTGAATTACAGGAAAGGAGGGAGAATAAAACCAAGAGTGTCAATACATGTGTTTTCATGGAGATATGATTATCGCTCAAATATACGTTTTTCATCATTCCCCAGAATTGGATCACTGGTTAAGGAAAGTTCAGTTATTTTGATTGGTAAGTGCCTTTTCGACCTCCTGTATATGAAGATAACCTTCATGGTCATAGCGAGGTCTTAGATCCCAGGCATCTGTGAGAACTTTCAGCGCTTCCGCATACCTGCCCTGCTTATACAAACCCCACCCTTTTGTGTCTAAATAATACCAATTGTCAGGCCTGGATTCAAGGGCTTTTTGTATAAGGTCCACTCCTTCATTTACATTGATATCATTATCGATCAGGAGCCTGGCCAGATCATACATTCTTGAAGGATTCCCGGGATCTAATGTAAGCCCCTGACGATAACTTAATTCTGCCTTATCAAATAAATTTGCTTCTTCATAGATGTTTCCTACACCTGAAAGTATTCTTGATTCAGGCCATAGGTTTTTATTCTTTCTAATTGATTTATACTTAGTTATAAAATCATCTGCCTTATCTGTATTTCCCATTGAAAGAGCACAAATGGCCTGATGTTGTATTATTCTTGGATGATCAGGGAATATACTTAATCCCAGTTCATACACCTCTTTTTCTTTTTTATGTTCGTTGATTTTATGGTATGCGCGTCCCAGCCAATGATATATAAATGGATTGCGAAAATTGGTTCCCCACTTTTTATGAATTTCGAGGGCTTTTTCAAAATAAATTGCAGCATCGTTATATTGATACATTTTGGTATATGCTAAGCCAAG
>JAYEOJ010000165.1:0-4165 GCA_034722835.1 Bacteroidota bacterium
TGGTTCCGATCCAGACCCGGTCCCCGTCGGCACGAACACAATAAACCTTATTGGCTGGAAGTCCGTTTTTGGTGGTAAATGTTTCCCAGTTCCCGTAAACAGGCATCGTGCTGTTCTTTTTTTCAGGCTCTGAAGCCATAATCATTGCAGGAATAACAAGGCAAAGGCCTGTGATGATCAAAACTTTTTTCATTTCTTCTTATTTTTTTGTGAAACGGAAGCCTCATATACTTCGGCTTCATCCATGTAATTTTTAGCATCTCCGATGGATTTCAGATACTCCACCAGATCATTTAATTCGTTCTTTAACATATCATTTGCCACCCCGTGTTCATCATGGTCGTTGAACTGGGTCCAGATCTCCTCCAGGGTTGGTGCCTTTCCATCGTGCAGGTAAGGGGCTGATTCATATATATTGTTCAGCTGGGGAACATCGAACTTCATGGGATCATCCGAGTCGGCCAGTGTTCCAACATCGGTCATTTCCATGTTGGTGAAATATGGGGGAGGGTGACAGGTGTAACATCGGTTCTCCATGGGGATCTCGTTGCCGAAATTATCATGGGTCCGGTAGAAGATCTCCTTACCTCTCTGTTGTTTGGCAGTCAGTTCACCATTTGGATTGAATCGCAGATTGGGCGGATTGGGATTATCGGTAATGATGTAGGCCACCAGGGCATCCAGTTCTTTGTATGTAAAGACTTCGTTTCGGGTCAGGATGGTTGAAAAACGCATGCCGTCCTGCTTGTAAATGGTCTGGTTCTTCCCGTTCCACTTGTAGGGAGGGATGTCACCAATGTCCCGCAGGGTCTGAACGTTGGCCAGGTTGCGTCCCATGTCTGTCCCTGCCATGTTATACACCAGTCCGTCTTCGTGTGTATCAGGGTGGCAGGTATAACAGGCGTACTGATTCTGGAAGGTGCCTTTGGCATTGTTCAGCACCTGGCGTCCATGCCGGGCTACCGTGCGCCGCTTCGGCCCTTTCAGTCCAATGGTCTGAACGGTTTCCAGACTTTCGGTGTTGATCACCGCGATCCGGTCGTTCAGTCTTTCGGCTACGTAGAGCAGTTTACCATCGGGGGAAATCACCATGCCCTTGGGATTGTGCCCGGTGGAAATGCGGCCAATTACGTAACGGCTGCTCAGCCCCAGGTGGTTGGCATAATCTTCCAGTTCCTCATCAGGAGCCTCTGCAAGTACCTTACGCAGTTCGTCCAGGTCGATGGCTGTTACCTGATCCACACCACCGTGGGAGACAAAGGCTTTCTTCCCGTCTGGTGTGATGACCAGGCCAAAGGGATCTGCGTAAAAGGCATTAGGCTCGTCAAGTAAGAGCTGGACCATGCGTCCGCTTTCCCGTTCGATGATCCCAAGTCCATGGGTCATCATCCATCCCCGCTCGATCTGCACCGTAGGGATCAGGTTTTTAGGGCGGATCAGAGTGGCTATAACCAGGTCGCCCGAAGGGGTCACCTCCACAGTTTCCATAATATAGGCATCCTGGAACATAAACCGGTTGCTTACGCGCTGGTACTTGGTGCCCGAAACCGTCATCTCGGTCAGTGGATGGGTCATATGAGGCACATCCACGCTGCGCCGGCTGCTTATGTAAACCTCACTACCGTCGGGTGTCATGGCAGCCGATACCGGGTTGTTCCCTGCTTTCAGCCTTCTGCGTTCCTCCATGCTCTCCAGGTTGAAAATAGAAATATTATTGGAGTAAGAGTTTACACACCAGAGGTGTTTGCCATCCGGACTGATCACCATGCCCGCAGGTCCGGAACCACCTGTAAGGGTATCCACTACCTGGTAATTCTCCAGGTCAATGAGGTATATATTGTCGTCCCACTGGTTGCTCACATAGGCACTTTGTCCATCCGGACTCAGCGTCACCGTATGGGGCTTCAGTCCCACCGGGATTTTTTCCAGAACCTTTCCTGTGGGGGCATCCACCACCACCAGTTCGTTGGACTCCTGTCCAACCACGTACAGGGTGTTGCCGTCTTTGGAAATATCCATTTTATAGGGCGACACATAGGTTTCGTTCATCATTTTGGCGATCACATTGTCCTGCTGGGTGTAAACGTGACAGGTCCAGCAGGTGATGGGATGATCATCAACTGCAGTTATGTAATGTACATGACCCCTGGCCCAGAGGCCACCAAAGATCCATACGACTGCAATGGCCAGTGCAATGGATCCGATAATCAGTATGTGCTTTATTCGTATCATCTTGCTACTTCCTCTTCTTATTGACTATTTTCCTTTTCCTGGGAAGCCAGCACCACCGGGTCCTCCTTGACCGCGTGTGGCTGGTAGTTCCTGGGGGCCAGTTCCGGATCCACATGGCAACCGGTACAGGCCCTGCGTTCATTGGGGCGCAAATAGATCCAGTCAGAGGTCCCGCGAAGGCTCTCTCCCTGGCTGTTTAATGTTTCGATGTAGAATGGGGTGTCCGCGTCAAGCTTCACATAAACGGATCCATCGTCCTTGGCTTCCACCACGGCCAGTTCACCATCCAGCGTGGAAATGCGAATGCGGTCGGCCAGGCTGTCTCCTGTAAATTCCCCATGGACCGGCAGCCTGCTGTGGTTGATGTCCTGGATCATCAGGATGGCGGTGGGCTTATTGGGATCCACCGGGCTGGGCAGGATCCTGGGACGGGGATCCACCACAGCGACGATTACCGGGTCCACCAGGTTCTTGTCTCCCTGGAACAGGGCTGCAGGTGTTTCCGGCATTCCTGGATCAAAGCGGTAAAGACCAAAGGTGCTACCATCCACCGGCAGGTAGGAGACCAGGCAAGTGCCATCGGCCGCCGGGGTAACCGAGGCAAAGCTTCCGCCCAGTTCCTTCGACAGGTTCTCAAAGGTATGCAGGGGACGGCGGTGCAGCACCCGGCTCACTTGTCCGTCCGAGCTAATAAAATAAATATGTCCATCCGGCGATTCCAGGCCACCGCTCACAGGAAGTAATCCGCTGTATCCGGGGGTGTAGAGTTCTGACTTGGTCCCGTCGGGGCGCATGATCATCAGTTGCTCATCCCGGTTTTCCGGGTAGATTTGTTTACTGGAGTATAGAATACGTCCCTCCCAGAGCACGCTGGCAAAGGTGTTTTCAGCAGGATTATGGGTGAGTTGTGTCAGGCAGCAGCCATCCATCATGCATTTCCACAGGTTCTGTACTTTTTTTCCTTTTATACTTCCGTCCCTGCTAAAAACCACATTGCCATCGGGTAAGGATGCCGGGTGGGTGCAGTCTTCAGGTAAATCAATGACCTGACTCACATCCCCTTTTTTCAGGTCCATCACCCAGATCTGCCAGGGATCATCCTGCTTCTTTTTTCCCTGGAAATATAAGTAGCGTCCTTCGTGAGAAAGGGAAGGGGAGGCGCTGCTTTCAAACTCATTCAACAGTGCTGTGGCGGATTTTTCCGTCCGATCAGGATCCAGTAGAATCAGCTGTGCACCATCCAGGTTCCCAGGTGCGCCTTGCAATTCCACTGCTATAATTTTTCCTTCAAATCTATTGCTGCTGCAAGAGAGACATACTACACTGGCAAGGCCAGCGAAAAAAGCCACCCTGATAATATTCAGCCATTTGCCGCTTCTGTTCATCTGCTTTCTCATTCTTCAGTAATGGTAAGGATCTGGTTGGCTTCCAGGTTATCCAGACGCTGGGTCTTTCCCGAGGGCCAACGGATTTCCACAAATTCAACCGCTTCTGCATTGCCCAGACCAAAATGCATTCTGTGATCATTCTGGCTTAGGTAGCCGGTGGTGCTTCTCCGGACTCCCACTTGTTCCTTATTGTTGGCGGATATCTTTACCAGTGCACCAATGGCATCTCGGTTACTTTCCGTACCAACCAGATTAAATGTGATCCAGTTATTTTCATTTCCCCGGTTGTTACGCAGGAATGAACCCTGGTTATCCAGGTTGACCACATAGCCATCCAGGTCACCATCATTATCGTAGTCTCCAAAGCAGGCTCCGCGTCCCACATTTTCCTCATGGAAATAGGCACCCAGCTCCACCGAAATATCTACAAACTTTTCTCCATCCACATTCTTAAAAATCTGATCCTCCTGTCCATAGAGGTGTTTCAGTTCGCCATTTGCCTTAAACAGATCCACAAAGCCATCATTGTCATAGTCAATAAAGGA
>JAYEOJ010000166.1:0-4165 GCA_034722835.1 Bacteroidota bacterium
GATGATCCACCTCAATATCAAGGCGGACCGGCGGCAGGAGCGTGAACAGAGCTGGATCACGGAAGGGAAGGACATGGTGGCCCGGATTCTACGTGAACAACAGGACATGGGGGAGCTCTCCTACCAGATCCTGAAGGCCCTGAACAGCTATATAAAATCCACCCAGGGAGCCTTTCACCTCTACGATGAAGAGTCAAAAATCCTCGTCAATAAGGCCACCTATGCCTACAACCGGAAGAAATACCTGGACCAGGAGTTTAAGATTGGCGAAGGGCTGGTGGGGCAGTGTGCATATGAGATGGACTACATATACCGCACGGAGATCCCGGAGGATTACACCAGCCTCAGCTCCGGGATACTGGGCGACCAGAAGCCCGAAAGCATTCTGCTGGTTCCCTTGATTACCAACGAAGTGCTGCAGGGGGTCCTGGAATTTGCATTCCTGAAGGAGCGCATTCCCAAACTGACCATCCAGTTCCTGCTGGAGCTGGGGGAGATCATTGCCCGGACCATTCTGAACCTGAAGATGAACCTGCGCACCCAGCTTTGGCTGGAGGAAAGCAGAACCATGACCGAGGAGCTGCAGAAGAATGAGGTTCAGCTGCAGGAGAATGCAAAAGAAATGACCCTGGCGCAGCAGAACCTGGAGAAGGCCAATATCCAGCTGGAAGGTAAAATTGGCGAAGCCAGTCAGGCCAACGAACGGCTTCACCTGATGCTGGAGCATGCTTCAGAGATTATCTCCATCTACGACCGGGATGCCAACCTGACCTATATCAGTCCGTCCGTGATCAACATCTTCGGCTATTCCGTGGAGGAAATGATGGCCGGAAAGGACCTGGAACGTATGGGGAAGGATGACGTCATCCGTTTGCGTAAAATATTTGACCATCTGAAAGAGAATCCAGGGGCCAGGAAGAGCCTGGAGTATGCCTTTATCAAGAAAAACGGGGAACGGATATTCCTGCGCACCTCCTGCCGCAGCATGCTTGACGATCGTGCCATTAAAGGATTCCTGCTGAACACAACGGACATCACTGAATCGGTCCGGGTGGAACGTGAACAGCGGCTGAAAACCCGGATGCAGGCCCTCTCCGAAAACTCCCTGGATCTGATCCTGCGAATCAGTACCTCCGGCAATATCTATTATGCCAATCCCATTGTGGAGGACTATACCGATATCGCCCCCTCCTCCATTGTGAACCGCAACCTCAGCGAAATCCCCTTCAAAGAGGTCTTCGCGACCCTGCTCAATGAGATTCTCTCCTCCATGGCCCAGTCGCCGGTAAAAAAGAACCTGCAACTGACCCTTCCAATGGAGATAGGAGACTACAGGACTGCAAGAATTCTGAATGTGGATGCCATCCCCGAATTCCAGGGGAGTGAACTGGAAACCATCCTGATCGTGGGCCACGATATCACCGAGGCCAAACACATAGAGAAAGAGATTAAAACGCAGAACCGCAAGGTGCAGGACAGCATCAATTATGCCGAGCGTATCCAGTCCTCCATCCTCCCCGATATGGCACGCATCCGGAAAGCCTTCCCAAAGAGCTTTGTCTATTATGAACCCAGGGATGTGATTTCGGGCGACTTCCCCTGGCTCTATGAAACAGACGATTCGTGGTACATTGCGGCAGTGGACTGCACCGGTCACGGGGTACCCGGGGCCCTGCTTTCGTTGGTGGGCCTTTTCCTGATGAACAATATTACGGGAATGCATCCCGGAATCTCCGCGGGCGATTTACTGGAATCCCTGCACCTGGAGGTGAGAAAAGCCCTGAAACAGGATCAGGACAAATCCGAAACCCGCGATGGAATGGATATGGCACTTTGCCGTTTCTTCAAAAAAAGACCGCTTATGGAATATGCAGGGGCGCACCGGCCGCTCTACCTGCTCTCCGAAGGAGAAGTCACCATTTACAAGGGTGACCGCAAGGCCATTGGCGGCCTGAAGCATCCAAGGAACCCGGAGCTTACCTTTACCAACGTGGAGGTAAATTACCGGCCGGGGGACAAGTTTTTCTTTTTCACAGACGGATTCACCGACCAGATCGGAGGTCCCGATGGCCTGAGCTATGGTTCACGAAGGGTCCGGCAGGAACTGCTTGAAAATGCGGGCTATACCCTCCCCCAGTTCAATGAGCATTTCCGCAAAGACTTTAAAGCATGGATGGGCAAGGAGCGGCAGCTGGACGACCTGCTCCTGATTGGTATCGAAGTATGATTTTTCCTATATTTACGGCACTATGAGTTTTACTGGCGAATCCAAAGGATTTATCAACTATATCTACGATCGGTATAAGAACCTACGTGTTAAAGACATAACCCTGGTTTTTGAGGGACAGATCACCCACCAGGTAATGAAGGCACTTACTGGCCTGGCGGAAGAACAACTGGACGAGGTGGAGGACGACAAGGTCCTCAGGAGAGTCTACCATGTGATGGTCGAATCGCTCCAGAACATCAACCGGCATGCTGAATCGTATGAACACCGTGCCCATCCCTATCCGGGAATGGGGCTGGTACTGGTAGCCAAGAACAAAGAGCGTTTCCAGGTGACCACGGGGAATATTGTAGAGAATGGACATGCGGAGGAGATCGCTCTTTTCCTGGGCAAACTGAACAACATGGACCAGGATGCGCTGGATGATCTCTACAAGAAACAGCTACGGGAAGGGATTCTCTCACCGAAAGGAGGCGCCGGACTGGGTTTTATTGATATCCGTCGCAAAACCGGGAATCACCTCGACTATAGTTTTGTGAAGATTGACAAGGAGACTTCCTTTTTTATTTTTACCTCAACCATATCAAGATAGGCCCATGGAAACCTTAAGAATTGAACAGACCGACGACAGTCCGCTCGTGATCCTGGATCAGGTGGACAAGCAGTTCGAGATTTCGGGAAAATCGCTGCCCGAAGATGTGTTGGATTTTTACCAGCCTGTTTTGGACTGGCTCAATGCCTACAGAGATAAGCCCAACGCGAAGACCGTATTCAACCTCAAGCTAATCTACTTCAACACCGCATCGTCGAAGATGCTCATGGATATCCTGCTCGTATTTGAAGAGATGGTGGAAGAAGGCTATGACGTTCTGATCAAGTGGCACTCCCACCGCACGGACGAGGACATGCAGGAAGCAGGCAAAGAGTTCGAAGAGATGATCGCGGTCCCCTTTGAACACCTCACTTATGATAAATAGTCCCGCCCAACCATACTAGTCCCGTTCGACCATGAGTGAAGAGATCCTGAAGGCCCTGATGCAGCTATTTGCCCTGATCACCAAACAGGACGGGGGCATCAGTCAGCAGGAAATCGATTATGTAAACAAGTTCCTGGTCCAGCAAATCGGCGTCGACTCGGCCACCGATTACCTCCAGTTATTCCTGGACACCGCGGAGGAGGCTGCACCCCCTTCAAAATCGCCCCCCAAAAAGAAGCTTACCTCGGTGCTGGATTCGGTGCGGGTGCTGAAACTTTGCAGGCAGATCAGCAAAACCATCAACCAGCGTCAGAAGGTGGTGGTCCTGGTGCGCATCCTGGAGCTGGTCAATACCGAATACAAGCTGACCGGACAACGGCTTGGCATCGTACAAACGGTTGCTGACATCTTCCGCATTCAAAAAGAGGAGTACCAGGATATCTTCGCCTTTGTCTCCTCAAAAAAAGGCGCAGACCCCGGTAAGCTCAGCCAGGGAAACCTCCTGGTCATGGATGCGCTCTTTTTCCTGAGAGTGCCATCGGTGGACCTTTATTTTGTTAAGTATACCGATACAAGCGAAGCCTTTCTCAACGGCCTCAGCATGCACACAGGGGCGATCTATATATTTGCCAGCGGAAGCACCCTTCGTTTGCCTGTGGGGCAGCCCATTTACTACAGCGATATTGCCTCCCGTTTTCAGGCGGACCTGGATCACGAGAAGATTACCCTGGAAGCGGAGCATCTTTCCTACCGCTTTCCCGGGGGAGTGACCGGATTGAAGGATCTCTCCTTCTCTGCCCAGAACGGGAACCTGGTTGGAATCATGGGATCCAGCGGTGCAGGGAAGACCACCCTGATGAACGTACTTTCAGGCATGTACCGTCCGGCTTCGGGTCATGTCCGGATCAATAAGCTCGATTTATGGGACGATGCGGCTGAACTACACGGTGTATCAGGATTT
>JAYEOJ010000167.1:0-4159 GCA_034722835.1 Bacteroidota bacterium
CAGCTGTCCCTGCAGGGGATTTCGCTCACCAACCGCACTGCTGAAATACTCTGCCTGCAAACCGGCAAGTTCCTGCATCAGGCTTGTCAGCATAAAATCCTCAATCCCCATGGATGAAGGAGAGACTGGTGCTTTATCGTTCCCCTCCCTATTCAGATACCTGTTCAGGTATTCGTAGTAGTTTTTCTGCAGATTGAGCTGTGCTCTTTCATTCTCCAGCACTACAGCTTGATCAACGATCTGCTGTGCCTGGGCTGAAACATCCATAACTCGGTTTCTGGATCTAAATTCCTGCAACTCTGTTTCCGTAATCTCCAAAGAATCCTTTACTCCTTCCAACTGGGAGTCAATAAATGCGATGATCCTGTCCGCTTCAGTATTCTTCTTATCCAGATTATCCCCGATATAGATCTCTGACAGTTTATTTAGAAATACCACATCTTTGGTTTTATTGGTTCCTTCCAGACTTAGACGTACGATGCTTCCGTCCCTGGCGGCAAGATTTACCTCCATTCGCTCAATGTATTGATTGGTGAGTGTTTCATCATCGCGGAATTTGATAAATATTTTATCCCCGGTTTGGTAAATGTATGCCAATTCGGGTTGTGGAAAGATGGTAAACGAATGGCCCTCATATTGAATGGGCTTGCCAAAGGTAAATAAGGAATCAAGTTGTGGGACTCTTTTCGTTTTCGTGGACAAATGAAACTGGTCACCCTCCACATGCTGAAACAAGAATTCGATATGATAGGGTAGCCCTTCATCACCGGCTTCAATCCGTAATGGACTCATTGGAAAATAGGACATCTTGCTAAGAAACCCTTTCCTATACACATCAATTTCATAGGACAAGTCCTGTATTACACTATTTATCAGTGAATAGGAGGAAATAATAATTAACTGGTTGTCCAGATTCTGCACGCCGGGTCTCAGGGAAATTCCCTGGAGAAGATCCTCTGCAGGCATGTTATCTTCTTCCTCAATGAGAATGGTAGTACTGGAAATATAACTGGGAATCTTGTATTTCAAATAAAGCACTGACCCGGCGAAAGCAATAATCAATGCCATCAAATAGACATACCAGTTCCTCAGGATCAGTACAACTACTTTCTGAGGATTTAATGTGCCGAAAAGGCCAGGGTGAATAACTTTTGGTGATTTCTTTATATCCTGGTTCATAAATATCTGATTATTGGCTCAGGAGCCGGGTGTTCTGAATTAATACAACCAATGTTCCAAGGGCTGCGATCGCTGTAAACGCAAACATGTATGGAGACGTATTGACGGCAAAGTATCTTCCTTTCAATGGTTTTACATAGATTACATCATTGGGCATTACGTAGTAGAATTCTGAATCTATGATCTTCTTATCTGTAATATCAAATTCCTTTACCTTAGATTCCCCATCTGTTTGCCGGATAATGCTTACCTCATAACGGTTACCGTAATCTGCAACATCGCCGGCCATAGACAGTGCTTGATATACATTCAACCTATCCTTATAGATCGGATACAGACCAGGTTCTCTCACCTCCCCGACAACACTTACATAGTTGTTTACCAGCTTCACAGTAAGAGAAGCATCGGTGACATATTCTGCAAGTACTGTCTCTATGGCTTGTTTTGCTTCTTTAATAGTCTTACCTGCCACTTCAATAATTCCCACATAGGGAAGATCCACTGTTCCATCATTTTCAACCGGGTAGGATAATAAATGGGCAGAAGCTTCATCTGCCGTCATATATCCCTGATCACCCATCGCATTAAAGATATTTGCATAGCTGGGATCCAGGGTGGTTACCCGAATATAGAGGTTGTCATTGGGCTTTATCAGATAATCCTCAGGTGGAGTAAATTCCCCCGAATACGGACTGTCTTCTTGTTCCTGAAGGTAAGTAACCATCTCATTGGTCACACAGGAACTTAGTCCTATCAGGAAGACAAATCCCAGCAAATTGATTTTCTTCCTGGAGAACCTGGTTATTAATACGGTAAGTCTCATGGTTGGTATGATTCTCAAATTATTTTAGCGATGTTACATACTTCAAAACAGATGGTTCACTGGGTATTGCTACAGCTTCGCCCCCTCGGTCCCAGGAACCAAGCATGGTACTTGAAAATTTCAGCACCTTCATTGCAACGGTTTTATCTGAAAAATTTATCTCGAAACACGGACGAATGAAGATGTGTACAAATTCGTTTCTGTTATACGCTACAGGAACGATAAGGGTTAGCCAAATATAAAGATATAGACCACGGAACGGATTAAAATCAGGTTGAATTTGACCAACTCTTCCGATGGAGCATTTAAGCCCTGAAACAATGGGTCTGGCCCTATGATATATTATATCCAAAGCAGTGAAAAGTTCATGTATATAAAGGGCCTTTTGATCAAATTCATATTCCTTTCTTTATCGAGATAAAATCTCACCCAAATCAACCAGGTGGAGCTTTTGAGGAATGTTGATATAAGATTGCTCTGCAACGTGTTCATTGGACAGGTAATATTTGATCCCATCAACGGATGCAACCCCCTCGATCTGATGAAAGAGAAGCGCTATATTCACACGCTTTTGAATCCCGGAAAAAAAATCATCTCCATCGTATTCATAAAAAAGATAGAGAAAGGGCTGCATAAGGCCAGAATAACCGCACAAAACCAGTATTCTTTCCTGTTCCAGGTAATTGGCTCCTGTAACCTGACCCTGGGTATCGAAGGATGCCCGTTTTTTTGCTACATAGCTCCCGGGTGCTTTTGGTACGACATACTGGGTCGTATAGCCACTTTTCCACTGCTTGGTAAATAAGTAAATACTATCTGAAGAGACCACAAAAGCCTCGCAATCAAATTCGGTCTGATTGAATCCGGGATTGCTAAAGTCTGTCTGATCGCTGTAGGTAAAACGGATTGAATCAACGGAGGGATGTCCCGATAGCAGGGATCGCTTGCTTATTCGAAGAATGTGAAGGTCTTCTCTGGTTCCGTTGTTGTTGCCAAAATCACCCACGTAGATAAAATCCTCATCCTGTGAAATTTCCTCCCAATCCCTGTTCACAACACGCCATAAGTAGATTGACTCCCGAATCTCTCCTGTCAGGGTATCGAGCCGGTAAAGCCTGGGATCTGTATCATCGTTCAATGTCCAGAGGTCCCCACCCCAGAGGATCAGTCCGGATGTCTCCCTAAGCTGATCACTCAGCTCAATGCTCCACTCGGGATTGATCGTTACCACTTCGTAGACACAGCTGTCATCTTCTTCCATGGAGGAGGGATCATAATTCAGGGCTTGTGGATCGGTGCATCCGGGATTCCCTGAATTACATGAAACATGTATTAACAGCAGCAGTCCGATAAGCAACATAGATTTTATCTGTCCCATCATGGCGATTCAATGTATTTCTTCATCCCATCCGTATGCCAGACCTGGTATGCTCCATACTCGTCTCCGTAAATGAAATAAGCATCCACTCCTTTCTGATTCTCAACAAAGATCTTTGCCTTCTCCAGTCCCATGACCATGCAGGTGGTTGCATAGGCATCAGCGCTAATGCATTCATCAGTTAAAATAGTGGCACTGAGCAGGTTTGAAGCTTTCGGATAACCGGTGGACGGATCAATGGAATGGGTGATCATCACCCCGTCTTTTTCATAGAACTTTCTGTAGTTCCCGGAGGTGGCCAGTGATCGATTGTGCATATTGATAATCACCTGCAGCTGCCTGCCCGGAACCGTATTCCCCAACTCAGGACGATCTACTCCGATTCTCCAAAAGTTCCCTTTTGGATTCATTCCCCTGGTCCGGATCTCACCTCCTACCTCCACCATATAGTTCCTGCAACCCAGTCCCTCCAGGTAGGCAGCCAGAATATCCACGGAGTATCCCTGGGCAATGGCATTCACATTCAGCTGCACATGTGGATTGCTTTTAATTACCTGGGGCCCTGCCAGGTTTACCTTATCCATTCCCACGTACTGAAGCAGGCTGTCTACCATGGCACTGTCTACGTCCAACTGCTGCCCCGGACCAAAACCCCAGGCATTGATTAATGGAGCCAGGGTAATGTCAAAAGCCCCTCCCGAGATCTGGTACACCCGGCTCGATTCACGGAACACGGTCCGGAACATCGAATCGGTCCGAACCCCCGGCTCATTTCTGTT
>JAYEOJ010000168.1:0-4117 GCA_034722835.1 Bacteroidota bacterium
CCAACCCGGTGATCGACAAGGTGCATATTACCATGAAGGATATCGAGAACTACAAGTTGATTCAGCTGTATGATTTTACTGGCAGATCCTTCCCAATAACATCCATTGATAAGCGGACCGATAACCTGGAAATTGATATGGCAGAGTTATCATCTGGTAACTACTTTATCAGAATTGTTATGGAGGATAGTGCAAGGGTGGTACAGATCATCAAGAAGTAAATTATAATAGCTAATACTTTAGTGCTATGTTGTGATGAATTGTTAAAAGAGGGGTTCCTGTGAAGCCCTCTTTTTTTTGATCACGAACCTTTATTTCGGTGGATTGTTATGTTTAGCACAGTGCAAAAGAATCAGATTGTTAGTGTATTAAGAGTAGGAAGTGAAAAATCTAAGAGTATACCCCTTTTTGTTCCTGGTGTTCCTGGGAAGCATCATCCGTGCTCAGGATGCATATGTGGATAGTTTGAGGCTGGCACTGAGGGATCTTGGTCTGGATACCACAAGGGTCCATACATTGAACGCCATAGCCACAGCCTTATACAGCTCTGATCCCGATGTGGCCATCAGGTACGGTACGGAAGCTAAAGAGCTGGCTGAATTGATCGACTTTCCTGCCGGACAGGCCCTTGCCTATAAAAATATAGGACTTGGGCACTATTTTCAGGCTGAGTTTACAGAGGCAGCCAGGAACTGGGAATCCTCCCTGAAAATCTATGAGGAGCTGAGTGATGATCAGCTGGTAGCTAATTTGCTAAATAATCTGGGTGCAATTTATCATAGCATTGGAAATAACGTGGAAGCTCTTGATTTGTATCTACGAGCCCTGAAAATGGCAGAAGAACTGTCCGACAGTACAAGAATCGGCACACTGACGCTGAATATAGGGGTGATCTACTCTGAAATGCCTGCCACCTATGATTCAGCTGTGAATTATTATTTGCGCGCAATGAAGCTTGGAGAAGCTATAGGGGATCTCGATATTATGGGTCTTGGTGCAATGGATTTGGGAGAGATATATATTGAAAAGGAGGAGTACGATTCGGCGCTCTATTATTTTGAGAAATCACTGACCCTTATGACCAGCCCCAATTATATTTCCTCCGCACTGAACTTTATTGGCAGTATTTATTCCGAAAGAGAAGATTTCCAAAATGCTATCACCTATCAACAAGATGCCCTGGAGATGGCCAGGAAGGAAAATGCTCAAAGGGAGACAGCAGGGGCCCTGATGGGTCTGGCTTCCACCTATGAAGGTATGGAAAATGTAGGGAGGGCTATCGAGTATTACAAGCAGGCCGAATCTATCGCAGAGGAGACTGGTCTCAAAGAGGAACTGTCCGGTGTTTACGAGGGACTCGCCACGAATTATGCGGAGCTAGAGGATTTCCCTAATGCTTATAAGTATCTGGAACTTCAGAATACCATAGACAATGCCATTTTAAAGATTGAATCAGACAATAGAACCAAGGATCTGATGAATAATTATCAGATGGAGAAGAAACAAGATGAGATTGTCCTGCTTGAACAGCAATCTGAAATTGACGATCTGATAAAAAGAAGGCAAAAAGCCATTAGTATCATTGTGGGGCTCTTTGGACTTTTCCTGCTGGCCTCTGTTGTGGGGATCTATAACAGGATGCGCTATATCCGGAAAACCAACCAGAAGATCAATGCACAGAAGCAGCAGATTACCGATAGCATTACCTATGCCCAGCGTATACAGTCAGCCATCCTGCCTTCCCAGGAATTAATGGCCAGCTTATTGCCTGATCACTTTATCCTATACAGGCCCAAAGATATTGTCAGTGGCGATTTCTACTGGATCAAGGAGGTGCAGGACCACCTGGTGATTGTGGGGGCCGATTGCACCGGTCATGGTGTTCCCGGGGCCTTTATGAGCATGCTGGGGATTACCATGTTCAATGATCTCATTGGTGATCAGTGTTTTGATGCTCCGGGGGCCATCCTGGACCGGCTCAGGGAAAAGGTAAAAGAGATGCTGGTTCAGCAGGGGAATAGTGATGAGCAGAAGGATGGAATGGATCTGGCCATTTGTGTCTATAACAGGAACAACCGGGAATTGCATTTTTCAGGAGCCAACAACCCCTTATATATCATACGCAAAAAGAATCATTCCGAAGCAAATGAACTGGCACCTTTTGCTTCCATAGACAATGGGGATTACAGCTTGTTTGAACTCAAAGGCGACAAGCAGCCTATAGGTACCCACTGGGAAGAGACCCCGTTCAGAACCACTTCGGTATACCTGAAGGAGCAGGATTCCTTCTATATGTTTTCAGATGGTTTTATAGACCAGTTTGGTGGCGAACACCGGAAGAAATTCAAGTCCATGAATTTTAAAAAGCTTCTGTTATCCGTTCAGAAGGAAAGCATGGACTCACAGCGGCAAAGCCTTGAACAGACCTTTGACCGGTGGCGAGGCCCTTACGAGCAGATCGATGATATTGTCGTCCTTGGTGTAAAAGTCTGATTACAATAGCTCCTTCAGGATCTCTCCTTCCAGGAAGCGGATATTCATTTGAAGGTTGGACAGGAGATTCAGGGCGCTGATCATGGGAGCATGGTTGAAGTTGAAATCTAACCAGGTTGTCTGGTACTCCCCTAAACCTAAAGGACCCGTATAGAGCAAAAGATCAATGGCCTCATAGAGCGCCGGTTCCGCCATTGTCTGCAAGAATTCCCTGTATGATTCAATTAAGGCCTGAAGTTCTTCCCCTTTACCAGCACTTTTTTCATCCCCGAAAATAACCAGATTAACGCTATTATGATTATCAAAATAGCTGGCTTCCTTCAGGTTGATGGACTTGTCCATCCGCACAGCAGCACGGTTGCGCTCATGAGTAAGAAGCACAATCTCGGCCATAATATCCTGGATGTAATTATCCAGAGCATCGCTTTCAGCATGGATAAACTCTGCCTTCTCCAGTTGGACTGACTCGGTCTGATCAGACAACAAGGCGTGTTCCATGAAGATAGCAGTTCTTGATTCCATGGTCTGACTGCTTATGAGGTTTGCCTGAGCTGTCACTACCATTGATGTTAATACGTTCTTCGAAACCTTCAGGGCGAATACCATGATATTGACGGCCATAAAGGATAGAACGAATATCAGGATGGAGAAGTTTTGCATCTGATTCTCCTTGTCCTTTATGGCATGGCTAACCAGGACCGGAATAAAGACAGCCACCACAAGAATCACACTTGCCGTGAGCGCAACATTCGCTCCGGGCCAGTGCATAATCTTAAAGAGTACCCCGGTGATAAAAATAAAACCTGTAATTGTCCCGGCCACATAGAGGGTTTTATTCACCTGCTTCTCCTTGTTCCGTGTATCACGTATACTTACCATAGAAAAGACAGGCAAGTAGACGGCTCCCAGCAGGAAGGAACCCAGCACGATGAGTACACTGGCTCCGGGCCAGTGCTGCAGTTTAAAGAATGCTCCGATGATTAGCAGAGACGGAGCGATGGTTCCGAGTATGTACATGAACTTTTTCATCATACGGTATTTTTGGTTGATTAGTAGTAATGTTTCTTCCTGGATCTCCTGGATCCTGTTGTTTTCTAAGCGGCTTCGCACTTCTTCAAAGGCTTTCAGGAATTCCAGGCCCTCATCCATCTTTGCTTCTATGTCGCAGCAGAGATGGTCCAGGAGCTCCTTTTGAAGCTGGGTATAGGTCAAACCCTGCTTTTCGATCTCCCTGTTGAGAATCTCAATTTCCTTGTCGCTCAGATCAGCCATAGGTTTAAGCCAGGTTCAGGCTGGGGCCCGTATCCAGGACCCGCCCCATGATGGTAACGAAATCGATGAATTCCTGGATCTTTTCCTTGGCTGCGCTGGTACCCGACTCAGTAAGCCGGTAGTATTTGCGCACCCGTTTCCCGATGCTTTCTTCCTCGGAGGTAATCAGGTGCTCCGATTCAAGTTTATGAAGGGCCGGGTAGAGTGCTCCCCAGGAGAGCTGAACTTTGCCTTCAGTAAGTCTCTCTACCTCCCTGGTAATCTCGTAGCCATACATTCTGCCCTTCTCCTCGAGAAGTTTCAGAACGATGGTCTTTAACGTGCCTTTGAGTAAATCTTTTGATATCATGAT
>JAYEOJ010000169.1:0-3494 GCA_034722835.1 Bacteroidota bacterium
AAATGGAGGATCTTACCGTCGAAGGAAGGCACGATACCTGTATTGCCCTTCGGGTTCCGGTGGTTGTGGAGGCAGCCGCAGCCATGGTGATGGCTGATTTGATGCTGCAGGCACAGGAGGCGAAGCGAATTTTTGAACCTTAATCTGAATGAAATAGAATGCGAATTGCAATTATCGGAGCCGGGAAGATGGGCTCATGGCTGGTGGAGTCGCTCTGCCTCGATTATGAAGTGGGTGTATATGATGTGGACCGAAGTAAACTGAAGTACTTTTTTAATTCGAGGAAGTTCCTTTACTACGAGGAGATCATGGATTTTGCACCGGATCTGCTGATCAATGCAGTGAGTATTGACATGACTATATCTCTTTTTGATGAGATTGTCTCTTACCTACCCAAGGAGTGTATTATTGCAGATATCACTTCGGTAAAGAGCGGATTGAATGATTACTACAAGAAACTTGGCAGGCGCTTTGTATCTACCCACCCCATGTTTGGTCCCACCTTTGGGAATGTGAAGGAGCTGAGCGATGAGAATGCCATTATCATCTCAGAGTCGGACGAGGAGGGGAAGGCTTTTTTCAGGGAGTTTTACAGCAAGCTTAAGATCAAGATTCATGAATACTCTTTCGAGGAGCATGATAAAACCATTGCTTATTCACTTTCCATCCCATTTTCATCCACTATGGTATTTGCTGCCTGTATGAAGGAGCAGGAGGCGCCTGGAACAACCTTCAAGAAGCATTTCAAAATTGCTGAAGGTTTGCTTTCAGACGATGACTTCCTGCTTTCTGAGATCCTGCTAAGTCCCTACAGCCTGGAGCAAGTTGAGCGTATCAGTGAGCAGATGGAAGTCCTCATACAGATGATTAAATCGCGTGATAAGGAGGAGCTAAAAGTCTTTTTCAGAGGCTTAAGGAGCAATCTCGGGCTGGAAACGTAGTCTCAACACCCTCCTGGTGTCGGGGGTGATACGGAAACGGTGATCGATCCGGTGGCCCATGATCCAGACAATTTTTTTTCCGGAGGCCATAATCCATGTACGTTCCTTTTCGGGCACAGCCACCTTTTCATCCACGAAAAAATCACTCAGCTTTTTGGTCTGTTCCATGCCCAGTGGAAAGAAGTAATCCCCATGCATCCAGCGCCTGACAGTAAGCGGGAACTGGATCTCGTCCAGGTCGAGGCAGGCAGTCATGGGATCGTCGGGAATCGATTGGAGCTCCTCTCTGTCCAGCACCTCCATATCAAGGGGGAAGGGCAGTAAGGATTGTTTCTCCGGACCATCCAGGTAATAGCGCTCAAAGGAGTTGGAAACCGTACGGACCAGGATCATATGATCACGGTCCTTAAAGAGCCGGTGCGTGGTGGAAATGGACTGGCGACCCGGACCGGCATCCATAATCTTTTCGATTCCTTCACACTGCAGGCGTGTAAATCCATGGGGAGAGAAGAGTTCAAAGAGCCAGGTTTGCAAGGGGCTCAAAGCTTTGAGTTTCTCTATGTGAATGATAGTCTTCCCGGCTTTCTCTTCAAACAGATCTGTACGAACCTTCTGGATGGCAGCCTCGTAGATGTTAAACACCTCACCAATCCGTTCCATATTCCCCTCCATGATCTCCAAAAAACCCGGATTGATCTGTTCCATCACCGGTAGTACATCATGTCTGATCTTGTTTCTCTGGTATTTGGTCTCCAGGTTGCTGGCATCTTCCCGGTATTTGATTTTATGATTCTTTTGATAAGATTCAATCTGGTCCCGAGTTGCAAAAAGAAGGGGCCTGATTATGCTTCCCCGGCGGGGGGGAATCCCTTTTAATCCCCTGATCCCCGAACCGCGACTCAGGTTCAGGAAAAAGGTTTCGACGGCGTCATTCCTGTTATGAGCAGTGGCCACCCTGTCCAGGGAGTGCTCGGTCAGCAGCTCTTCAAACCACTTATAACGCAGATCCCTGGCTGCCATTTGCAGGGAAATGCCTCTTTCTCTCATTTCCGTATCCACATCAAAGTGCCTGACAAAAACAGGTATCTCCAGATATGCTGCCAGTGAACGGACAAATGTTTCATCCAGACTGGAGTCCTCGCCGCGCAACTGGAAATTGCAGTGGGCCATGGAACAATCGTATCCCGCCTCTTTGAAGAGGTGGGCCATGACTACCGAATCGATCCCGCCGCTTACGGCCAGCAGAATCCTGTGGTCCGGCTTGCAAAGATCCAGTTTCCTGAGCCTACTTTTAAATCCTTGGAGTATCATATATCTTTAACGGAGTCCTACAACTTCGGGACCCTGCTTGAAAACAATATCAACAGGGATATTCAGCTCTTTGAGCTTCTCCAGGTCGGATTGCAGCTCTTCCCGGATAAATCCCTTCTCCTCCACGAGTCTTTTTGCCAGATCGTAATCACCATCGCCCTGGGTGGTCAGAATCAGATGCGATAAATCGTTCATGGCCCGCTGCATCTTTTCAAAATTGATGCTGTATGTTCCGTTCAGATCTCTGGAGAAAGCCCCCAGTTCCTGGAAATAATAGAAACGGATCATATTGGCCTTGCCGTGTGAACTGGCTACTCCAAACCTGATTTTGCGGAAGATACTTGCCATAAAGGTCACGTAGGTGTCCATCAGGTCGCGTTCACCCAGCATTCCCTCTTCATACATTCTGGTAATCAGGAAAAGAGAGAGGATGTCTGCTTTTCCTTCCTCCAGCGCACTGTACTGCTCCTTCAGGGCTGAGCGAACAGTGCCCTTTCCATCGATGGTCTGGTTCAGGCCCAATCCATGAGCCACCTCGTGATACATGGTGTTCTCAAAAAAAGCATCAAAGGTGACATGTTCACGTTGTTCTTCAGCAATCAGCACATTGCTGATGGGAACCAGGATCTCTTCGAACTTATAACGTATGGCATTTTTCAACTGCAGTTTCCTGGAACCTTTGCTGGCGTGCACCCGCTCATCATTGGGCAGATTGATGGCAATGGTCTTGCTGCCGGCATTACAGTCACCCGCATAGTAGATCACATCATAGGCTCCAAGGTCGGAGTTGCTTCCCGGGATCTCCTGCTTGTATTCCTCCGGAACAGGAAGACTCCTCTGCATCTCGGGCAGGACAGAATTGATATAAGCCAGCCTTTCACTCCAGGTTTTGTCCTTGATTAAAATAAAGGATTCGTGAGCAGCCTTGTAATTGTAGAGGGCATCCTCATAATTCTCAATGGGACCCACCACAAAATCAATATCGTTCTCTTTCATCTCCATCCATGCCATATCTGAGGGGTAGTAGTCATCGGTCAGAAGCGCCTCTGCTCTTAGCTCCAGGTACTTTTTAAATCCTTGATCTTCTGCCAGCTCAGACGCCTGTCTCAGTAGTTCAGCTGCCTGCTCAACCTGTGTTGTGTAGGCTTCGTGGTAGGGGACCACTTTCAGTGATCCATCCATATCCCTGGTGATCAGGGTATAGAGGCTGCTCTTCCTGGGATCATCCAGGGCATCAAATTC
>JAYEOJ010000169.1:3504-4117 GCA_034722835.1 Bacteroidota bacterium
GTCATATCAGCCGGGTAGAAGCCGGAACCGGCAGGTTTCGGCCCATATCCTGTGAGGTAGGGGAGATTGCCATTGAGCCTTTCCCAGGGCCCGTAGTTGATCCTGAAGAATCGGCTTACATTCGGATCCATCATGGATGCAAGAGCTGCTTCCCTGTCGGGAAAAACCTGGGCCCAGTAAATATCTTCCATGATATCTGCAACCTGGAAAAGCAGCCCAATTAAATCCCGCTGATTATCAGAGAGATGAGATAAATCAGATGTAAGTTCCACTTCAGCAAATTCATTGACTTTACGTTCCATCAAGTGATCAAATTTCTCCAGCTTCAACCGGCGTTCAATTCCGACTATATCCAGGACCAGTTCTTCTTCTGCTTTCAGATAGGAGAGTCCGCTTATCACGATATCACTTGTGATGGGAAAGCTGGCACTATAGGTGGTCATTTCCTCATCATCAGAGATCTCTTCGATGGAATAGACCTCACCTTCCAGTTCAATAGCGTTGCCTTTCAGGGTAAAAAACAGGGACTGAGGATCTGTGTACCTGCTTCCCTCTCCGTCCGGAATTTCAATGCGCGGAAGGGTACCGGAAAAGAGTTCATACACACCTTTTT
>JAYEOJ010000170.1:0-4105 GCA_034722835.1 Bacteroidota bacterium
TGGCCCGCCTGCCCTTTTCCGTCGTGGAGATCACCAGTGAACTTGGAGCAGCCGAGAGGCTGATCAGTGCGTCTGAGGAATTGGATATGGATCGGGAGGCCCTGGAGGAATTTGCCTCGGAAGTGGACAGCCTTTTTGCCCAGGCAGAAGGCTTACTGGGAGATACTGCGCTTTATACACTGGAGAATCTTAGTTCCAGGGAACTGGATCAGGTCATTCAGCAGGACCAGTTCTATATTGATCAGATTGACGAACGGATGAACCACCTTTCCAGGATTGCCCGTGAGCTTGAAAATCAATCACTTCATCTCCAGGTCAACAGGCAACGCTGGATACTTACGCTGGAGCAGGGGGAGGAGGATGCAACCCTGGAAGCAAGAGTGGAGCGTATTGAAAGCACCATCCAGCGAATTGACGAGACAAGGAAAAGTCTTCAGGATGACCTGGTGTTTGTGCTTGAGGAACAGGATGAGCTGAATGAGAAAAAAACTGAACTGGATGAATTGTTGACCAGGGTAAAGGAACAGAAGGCAGAGCTGGACGAAACCCTTTTTAAAAGGGATGTCCCCGGTTTTTTCAAGGACCTGGGGTCCCTGGGAGACCGGACACTGTTTAAATCGCACTGGAAAGAGTTTACTAAATCCTTCGGAACCGACCTGGCCCTGCTGAAGTCAGGTTACCTTCGGAGCATGATTTTCTCGGTCCTGTTGCTTATTGCCGGTCTGACCTTTACCAGCTGGTTCCGAAAAAACCATCATAGCTGGATCGCCGAGGACAAGTTCAAGCTTTCAGAACTGCACCAGATTTTTATTAACTCCCCTGTGGCTTCCGCATTGTTTTTCATCACCCTGATGATCCGGCTGCTTATTCCAGATCTGCCCCGGACCTTCTTTGCACTGAATATCGTACTTATGATGATTCCCATGGCCATCCTGATGGTCAGGGTTTATGGAAGCGTGTTCCGCACCTGGGTGATCGTACTGGTCATTCTTACCACGGTAAACATGCTGTATGAGCTTTCCTATCATCCCGGAGCGATGCTCAGGATCCTTCTGCTGGCCGTTTGTCTGACCGGAATCTGGCTGTTTGCCTGGATCTGCAAAAGAAAGCCCTATAACAACCTGATCAAACACAGGTTCGTGTACAGATCTTTCAGGCTGCTGGTAATCACCTTCCTTGCCATGCAGGCGCTGGCCATCATTGCCAACCTGAGCGGGACCTTCCGGCTGGCCGAGTTCTTTGCCCTGATTCCTTTGCATATCACCATTGCAGCAATTGCTATCCAACTTGCCTCCAAGATGGCCGACAGCATTCTGTACCTGGCTCTTGCAAGCAATTACATGCAGAAACTCAATGTGATCAGGGATGAGTTCCAGGTGATTTTCCGCAAGGCCAGCTGGCTGGTTAACTTTATCCTGCTGGTTGCCTTTATAAGCATTGCCCTGAATATCTTAAGGATCAATGAACGGGTCTATGCATGGGGCAGGGGAGTCCTGTCGGACGGAATGAAAATCGGGGCCGTGGAAATAAGCCCGGGCAGCATACTGATCTTTGTTTTCGTTATCTGGCTTTCCATCATGATTACCAGGATGATCAGCCATATCCTGGAGAAGGATGTATTTACCAGGGTGAAAGCTGCCAAGGGCGTTCCAAGTACCATTATTCTCATGCTGAAGATTGTATTGATTTCCGGTGGTTTCTTTCTGGCTGCGGCGGCCTCGGGAATGCATCTGACCAACCTGTCTATTGTGCTTGGGGCCTTCTCGGTAGGGATCGGATTTGGATTACAGAACATCTTCAATAACATGGTGTCGGGACTGATCCTGGCCTTTGAACGGCCCATCAGTGTGGGCGATGTGGTACAGGTGGGCCAACTGATTGGCACCGTGCGATCCATTGGCCTTCGGTCAAGCACGGTGAAAAGCTTCGACGGCGCCGAGGTGATCGTTCCCAATGGCAACCTGATCTCCAACGAGATGATCAACTGGACCCTTTCGGACTCCAACCGCCGGATGGACCTCCGGGTAGGGGTGGCCTATGGCAGCGATCCTGAAAAAGTCATTGGAATTATGGAGAAGATCGCAGCAGAACACGAGGGTGTACGTCAAAAGCCGGGGCCCAAAGGCTATTTCATCGAATTTGGAGACAGCTCACTGAATTTCCGCCTGTTGGCCTGGGCCCACCTGGACAATCGCCTGGAGGTGGAAAGCGAGATCAATGTACTGATCAACAGGCGACTGGCCGAAGCCGGCATCGAGATCCCCTTCCCGCAGACCGATCTGCATATCCGCTCCGATGCCACCAAACCGCCACCTCCTGGCAGAACAAAGAAATAGAAAAGGACCTTCTGTTGTTTGCTACTGTTTCTCGAACCTGATGCCTTTGGTACGCCCGTTGGATGCGGTAAAACTGGTAACCTGACCGCTGTTGTTTCGCTGGAAGGCCAACTCGCCAATATAGTATACATCTCCCCTGTATATGTCCTCAGCAATGGAGGAGAGCTCGATCTCTTCTGTATTTCGGATCACCAGCACCAGGGTGGTATCCCGCATCTCCAGGGTATAGAAGGTCTCCAGCTCCCTGCTGAAGAATTTACCTGTGAGCTTCTCCAGATCTTCCACTGTGGGGGTATAGGGGGCCGTACGTACAAAAACGGTGGTTACTCCGTCCTGGCTAATTTCTGCCCTGCTTACTTCTTCCTCTTCGTTTGCAATAAACTTAGTGATGGCGGGAGAGTCTTCAAACGTGAATTCAGATTGGGAAAGCGGGATCATCCTGGTGGTTTCGGATTGTCCCTCTATGGTGACTATAAGTCCTCCGTCGACGATTTTAAATATCAGTTCAAATCCCGTTCCTTCCACAAGGTATTCTCCCACGTAACGCTCTAAAACTTCTGGTGGAACAGTGACCTCATCGCTATCTGCTGCTTCACCTTCGTCTTCATCCTCCTTCACACCCTCATCGGCTTCCATCTGGTCGCCAAAATATAGATCGGCCATTGCATATGCAATGCGGCTGGAGGTAAAACTTGCATTATTGCTCATGGCCACCACTCCGCCGTCGATCTGGGGGAAGTAGACCAGGTAGGCCCGGTGGGCATTATCGGCACCTCCATGGCTGTAAACTGTTAATCCCCTGTATTCATTCACACCGATGCCCAGGGCATAGCTCAAGGTATCGCCGTTGTTCAAAGTGTCCACCGTTACCAGCCGGTTCACCAGCTCCAATCCGCCAACCAGGGGCCTGCTGAAATTTCCCATCCACCTGCTGAAATCCTCCACGGTGGTATAGATGCCACCGGCACCATAGGCCGCATACAGATCGCCCGCTTCATGATACCCGGCAGAGTCCCTGAAATAGCCCTGGGAGGCGCCTGGAATAATTACCGCTGGGTTGGATCTTACCACGCTGGAACTCATTCCCAGGGGCCCGAACACCTGCTCTTCCATAAACTCAGGGAAGCTCATTCCACTGATCCGATCTACAATTTCAGCCAGCAGGATAAAAGCCGAATTATTGTAATTATATTCTTCTCCGGGAGCATTCTGCAGCTCCTCCTGTCGCTTCAGCATTTCGATAATCTCTTCGCGCCGGAGCATATCTTCGCCCTTCCAGCCGGTCATGGGCATCAGGTTGTATACCTCCCTGAATCCATTGGTATGATTGAGCATGTTTTTCAGGGTGACCACCTGTCCCAGATCGGGCAGTTCGGGAATGTATTTCCGCACATCATCGTCCAGCGACAGCTTCCCCTCCTTTTCCAGCAGCAGGATGGCAAAGGCTGTAAACTGTTTGGATACAGATCCGATATTGGTGGGGGTTGAAACCTTATAAGGCAGATCATGTGTCAGGTTGGCCAATCCGTAGGCTTTTGAAAATACGACTTCCCCCCTGTAAATCACTCCAACCACACCTCCCGGCACCCCTTCTTCGCTATACGCACAGAACAGCTGGTTGGCTCGTTTTTCCGGAGAGTCAGCTACATGCTCCACCACTTTTAGCTCCAGGGTATAGTCGCCCGTCTTATCCTCAAAAGGGCCCACCACCAGTTTATAAGGCCCTGCCTCGTCTATTTCGAACTGGAAGAACTCCGGACCCTGTGCAG
>JAYEOJ010000171.1:0-4102 GCA_034722835.1 Bacteroidota bacterium
GTCGGCATTCCTTTCCGGTCCGAAACCATGGATTTGATACAGAGCATCAACCTGGATATCTCTCCTCCCGAGGCCACCCTGGAGATTTCTTCCAGAGATAATTGTTTGTTGGCTGAGAAGAGAAACCTTACCTGGTCGGATCCATTGGAATCATAGTTCTCAGTTTTCACCAGCTCCACCCTGAACCTGGCATTTGGAATTCCCAGCTGTTTTAGCTGCTCCTCCACCCGGAATTGCATCTGAGTCGAAGCAGACGCGCGTTTCTTATGCAGAACCTCAGCTTGTTGTTCCAGTGTATTCAGAACAGCTGACCGCTCCTTTTCCAACTGTCCGATTCTTTCATCGGAAAATGTCAGGGTCTCAATCTTGTCACCTAACTTGTCCCTCAGATTGATCAGGTGATCCAGTTCCTGGACACGGTGCTTTTGCATCAGACTGAACAACAGATCCATGCGTTCCCTGAGTTGCTCCAGTTCTCCGGGTTCCAGCCCGGCCTTTCCTGCTTCCAGCTCCACTTCTGCGGCAATATCCTTCAGCTCAATGTATGCTGACTCCATTCGTGAAGCCATCTCCCTGGAGGGAGTATAGAGGCTGGCAATTCTTTGCAGATTCGATAGTGAAGCCTTTAACTGGTCCAGGATACCAGTGGTTTCGGTCGAAAGATGACCGGCCGATTCAAATAGTGCATTCCGGATCTCTTCCGCGTGTTCGGCCCTTTGCAAATCGGACTCCAGACCATCCATCTCGCCTTCCTCCAGGTGAGCCGCCTGCAGTTCATTGAACTGGAACTGCATAAACTCCAACTCCTCCTTCAGTGCACCTGTTTCTTTGCGAACCCGTTCCAGTTCCCGTGTCAGTTCAGTAAAAGCAGAAAAGGTATCCCGGTAACGGGCAAGCTCCTTTTCCACACCCGCCATATGCGTAATCACCTCCATTTGATAAAGGTGGTCATTCAAGCGAAGGTTCTGATGCTGGGAATGGATATCCACCAGCAGATTTCCCACTTCCTTCAGGAGGGGGAGATTCACCGGAGTATCATTTATGAATGCACGGGATTTCCCCCCGGGGGCTATCTCTCTTCGTAATGTAGTAAGCTCCTCGAAATCAAGATCATTGGCTTCAAAAACCTGTCTGACCCGCTCTCCCGGCTGAAAGGTTCCTTCCACAATGCATTTGGCTTCCTTCAACTTCAGCACCGAAGTGTCTACCCGCTGTCCCAGGATCAGTGAAAGAGCCCCCATCAAAATGGACTTCCCTGCACCGGTCTCCCCGGTAATGGTAATAAATCCACCTGAAAAATCCAGCTCCAGATGGTCTATCAACAGGTAATTCCTTATGTAGAGGGATTGGATCATCTGCGCTTCCTAATATGTGGACTCCAGGATGGGTTTGTATTTGGAAGCGTTGGGCTTATCCACTTCAGTCAGGATCAGATGCGCCCTGTTTCGTTCTTCCGGGTAGGATTCGGTATAGACATTTACGATCTCATCCACCTTGGCATCAAATACAAGCCGCAGGAGGTACATATAGGGATCCGGCCTTTTTCGGTAAACCTGCTGCAATAACTCCAGGCTATTGGTGATCTCTGCTCTTCCTTCCACCACCTTCTCATCCATCACATCCAGACCAAGCCGGTGATAGCGGTAGTTGAATTCCCTGAGTGGTTCATAGTCAGGATCAATCATATCCTTCACCAGCCAGTACCGATTCTTGTGAGAAATATCATCCATGGGCTTCCAGCCCGATTCAGGAGCATTTTGTGCGTTCTGTACAATCTGTTCAGCATTGGTAAAATAGGGTGTGCCACCCATCAGGGAAAAGGTGTCGTAATCCAATCCAAGAATATAGTAGGCATAATATGCCAGAAGGGAGGTCAGACTGGAAAGGTGGGAATTCAGATCAAACTCAAGCGGGGAAAACTCCACATAGCTGAATTTAATATCATTGTCCACGAAATTCAGAGTCGTTGTATTATAATTGGTATTAAATACGGGCCTCATGGCCTGAATGTTCAGCGTACCTTTAAAATCAGTGGCCGATAACTGTTCCGTAATATTGAACATCAGGTTGCACTCGATCCGTTCCTCCATGGTATAAGCATGATTGGTCCATACCCGGTTGTTCATAAATTCATAGATGGCATTCTGAAGGGTTTGAAATACCTGTTTGTTGGTGCCCTGTATCTGTTGGCTTACCACCTGCACATTGCACCTGAGTTCCTGGCTTCGAAGGTTCAGAGAAAACAATAGAATAAGCAACAACAATCCGGCTTTACGCATCTTCAAGCATTTTTATCACCCGTTGCACCAGGTCATCTGCCACCTGTACCTTGGGCTTTAATTCAAACTTATCTGCATTCCCCATCCGGTCAATCATGGTTACCCGGTTGGTATCTGTTCCAAATCCCGCTCCCCTGTCCTGCATGGAATTCAAAACAATCAGATCCAGGTTCTTCTTCTCCAGTTTCTGACGGGCATTTTCCAATTCATTATCTGTCTCCAGCGCAAAACCCACCAACACTTGTCCGCTCCTCTTTCTTTTCCCCATTTCAGCAGCAATATCTCTGGTGGGTTTCAGCTTTATGGTCCACTCCTCGGCTCCCCGTTTCACTTTCTTCCCGGAGGCGGAAACAGGTGTAAAATCAGAAACTGCAGCGTTAAACACTGCAATATCCACCCGTTCAATCAACTCATCACAACGCTCATACATTTCTGAAGCTGAAGTAATCCTGATCACCTCAATTCCTGCTTCACGGGTCTCCCGGGAAACAGGGCCAGTCACCAGATACACCTTTGCTCCTTCCGCAGCAAAAGCTTCAGCAATGGCAAAGCCCATCTTCCCGGAGGAGTGGTTTCCAATAAAACGAACAGGATCGATATTTTCGTGTGTCGGCCCGGCAGTTACAAGGACCTGTTTATTCAGGAGTTTTTTTTTTGAAGGCTCCGATTTAATCTGCCTGATAAAATTAAGGATCTCTTCGGGTTCCTCCATCCTTCCCGGACCTTCCAGTCCGCTGGCCAGTTCTCCCTTGCGAGGCTCGATAAGCAGATTCCCGTATTCCTTAAGGATTTCCAGATTCCGTTGTGTGGAAGGATGCCTGTACATATCCATGTCCATGGCCGGCGCTATGATGACCGGACAACGGGCCGACAGGTAGGTGGTAACCAGCAGGTTATCTGCCACCCCATTGGCCATTTTGCCCAGAGTGGTCGCGGTAACGGGAGCAATAAGCATCAGATCGGCTGAAACCCCCATTTCCACATGGCTGTTCCAATCGCCTCCTTCGGAACTGAAAAAATCGGATAACACTGTGTTTCCGGATAGTGCTGAAAACGTTACAGGACCCACGAATTCCTGTGCAGCCTGGGTCATAATCACCTGCACCTCAGCTCCCTCTTTTATAAGGAGCCTGAGCAGGTAGACCGCTTTGTAAGCAGCAATGCTCCCGGTCACACCAAGGATAACACGTAAGCCTGTAAGATCCATCAGGAAGGTTTCTAGTCTACTGTTCCTCTATTTCAGGGGCTTCGTTGATCCTGAAATATATCTGGTCGTCAGTTAATTCCTGCAATGAAATCAGCGAAGGCTTAGGCAACCTCTCGAAAAACTTGGAGATCTCGATCTGCTCGGGATTCTCGAAAACTTCCTCCAGGTTGTCTGTATAGGAGGCAAACTCCTCCAGTTTCCTGTTCAGTTCCAGTTTCATCTCCACACTGATCTGGTTGGCCCTTTTGGCAGCCACCATGACGGTTTCATAGATATTGTCAGTTTCTCCGTCCAGGTCATTCAAATTCCTGGTCACTGTAGTCAGTGGCGCCTTTGTTTTTTTGTAATCCATCGATTATGATTGCTTATTAAGATTTTCTAAATACTTATTGGAAGCCTCATACATCCGATTGGCCTCCCTGGTGTGGGGACCTTCCGGAAATTCACCTATAAAGCTGTAATACTCATCCACCGTAGCCTGGTAACGCTCCCGTTGTTTACTGGGGACACTGCCATCGGCCAGCAGGTAAGACGATTTCAGAATCAGGAACAGCAATTCCTCTCTGTACCTGGTATCGGGATAATCAATGAGGCTGTTGCGCAGAGCAAGTATGGC
>JAYEOJ010000172.1:0-4086 GCA_034722835.1 Bacteroidota bacterium
CGGAAGGCCCTGGTTAAATTCATGGTAAAGATAATCAGGTAGTTGGCCAGGATAAAAATGCCCAGTGCCATGCTCAGTCCCATCTGCAGGTTCCTTCGTTTCCGGGCATTCTCCTCAGCTTCTGACAGGGCCAGGTTCAGCTCCTCCATAAACGCGCCCAGCAGATCCATATCTGTCCGGGCCTGCATATTTGAAACACGATCCGTATCATTATTGATCCGCAGGGTCCTTTCAAAGTTTTCCAGGAGCGAAAGAATCTGCTCTGCCTTCCGGGTCACGCGTTCATCCCGAGAGGAAATCTCATGCGAAATCACCACCCGGATCTGCTCCTCCAAATGGTGGATCTGCTGCAGGAGGTCCGACAGTTCACCGGGTTTCTCTTCCGGAGACAGAGAGTGAAAATTGTTCTGAAGGGATAGAAATCCGATGTTGAGTTTGCTTCTTTCAGCCAGCAGTTCGGAGTGACGCACCACCCGTCTGCTGGCATCCATGTAGACTAAAGTAAGCAGTGATAGCAGCAGCACCAGGACCAGTGAGGTCATAATCAATAAGGACCGTATGGATATATTTCTGATGATCATGCCTGTGCCTTAAAGTAAAAGGGATCTTTTCTGACAAACTTTTTAGAGTAGACTCCCATGATCGATTCATGCACACCCAGGAGCAGGCTCCCCTTTTCATTCAAGTTGTTATGGAAGAGCTCAAATACCCTGTTCTGCAGTTCAGCGTTAAAATAGATGATAACATTCCTGCAAACGATCAGGTCGAAATTAACCAAAAAGAGATTAGGATCTTTCACCAGGTCCAGTTTCTTATACACTGGTTTTTGCCTCAGAAAGTCCTTCATCTGTATGGTATCGCGGCTCTCATCTATGTGGAAATATTTTTTCCAGTGCTTTTTATTATCCCATGAAAAAGTCCCGTCACCGTTCAGGATCACCCGGTCGAAATTCTCCAGGTAACTCTGGTTAAAACGGTATTTGTACCTGCCCAGCCTGGCGGTTTCAAGCACCTCTTCATGCAGGTCGCTTCCATAGATCTCCGATTTTTCGAGCAGGCCCAGGCCATCCAGCACCATCATCATGGAGTAGACCTCCTGACCGGAGGAACAACCGGGATGCCAGATCCGAATGGATTCCTGTTGACGAAAGGAAGGCAGCAGTTTTTCTTTAATCTCCTTCCAGACCGGAGGATCCCTGAACAGTTCCGTAGTGTGAACCGTGATCTTAGTCATGGTCTGGTCCAGAAACTTCTGGTCCTTCTTCATGCGGCCGATTAACTGGTCCATATTCATCTCCAGTTCCATCAGGATCCGGTTGAGGCGTCTTTGAAGGGAAGTGCGGGAGTAATCCGTGAAGTCGAAGTCAGAATGGTCCCTAACAGTAAGCTGAAAGTTCTGTATATCCTTTCCAACAACCTCCATAGGGTAAATCTAACGATTTAATAATTACCTTCAAATTTGGATAAAATCCTTTTGTGCTTAACTTTGAGAGAACTAACCCAATGCAATGACTTTCGGTATTCTCATATTCCCAGGAGCCCATGGCGATAAAGAACTGAAACGGGTTCTGGAGGGGGTATACGGTAAAAAAGTAAAGAACATCTGGAACAGGGAAACAGATCTTACCGGGATTGATGTGCTCTTTATCCCCGGCGGGTTCCCATGCAAGGGTTCCTCCAGATCCTCCAAATGTATTGAAGAATCTCCGGTGATTGATTCCATGATCGATTTTGCTGAACGCGGAAAGATCCTGATCGGGATCGGAAACGGGTTCCGGGTACTTTGTGAGACGGGCCTGGTACCCGGATCCTTACGAATGAATAAATCCCAGCGTTTTGTGTGCCGCAATACCTTCATCAAGCCGGATAATGAGAATACAGCGGTGACCCGGAAGCTTTCCAGTGATGAAGCCTATCGGATCCCCATTGCCACCGGGTATGGGAGGTATGCAGCCAGGGAGGAGACCCTGGTGCAGATGCGGCACAGGGAACAGATCCTGTTCCGCTACTGTGATGAAACTGCCCGTATTTCGGAGGGCATCAATGTGACCGGTGCTGTTGATAATATTGCCGGGGTATGTAATGTGAAAAAGAATGTATTCGGCATGATCCCGCAACCCGAGCGGGCTGTATTCCCTTATGGGGGGAACATGGACGGAAAAATTATTTTTGACTCCCTGATGGAGTATATCTGATCACGCTTATCCCTTCTGATTCTTATCCTGATTCACCCGGTTTTTCTCTGAGCAGGAAGATATTCCTTCCTTCTCTGAACTGCATCTCCACCACATCAAAGAGCACCAGTTTGGTCATCAGCGTGACCAGTTCCTTTCTTCGAAATCCCGTATCGCGCTGTATTTTTGCCAGGGGGATTCCGGGCTCATTCTTCAGGTAACGGAGCAGGAACTCTTCACTTCGGGTAAATTCCAGAAGCCTGCCCCGTTCTTTGTGTTCCTCTTTCCACACTTCCAGCTGGACGATACTGGCCAGCATGTTCTCATCATCCACCCGGATATAAGCCAACCAGCGCTGATCGTGGTCCCGGGCATAGACAGGTTTATATGCAACAGGTGGGATGTAGATCTCCAGGACATTCTTTCCATCGATCTGGTAGTTCCGGGTCTCGAATGTCACTTCCGGTTTGCAATACAGGCTTGCAGCCGATTCGGCCATGTAGAATTCTTCGTCCGATCGCACCCCGCTGATCCGGCCGTTATCCTTTACCCCGATCAGGAGTCTTCCCCCGTTGGTATTGGAAAAGGCAGAGAGGGTACGGGCAATTTTACGGGCATCATTGATCTCAAATTTGAAATCCAGCTGCTGGTGCTCTCCTTCTGCGATCAGGGAGCGGAGATATTTTTGATCGCCTGTTTCCATCTGCATCAAAATTACTAACTTGAGATTAAAACCCCATGATCAAATTTCGCACCTCCCTGAATATGCTGTTTGGGCGGATTCGTTACCTGATTGCAAGAGTCCGTAAACGGATTCTTATTGAATGCGTTCTCACCAGGGGCCACTGGCTTTGGGCCGCCTATGCGATCCTGTTCATCATGGCCCTGTTTATGGCGGGGATGGCCATCGACTTCGCAGGGGAGTTGCATATAGGGATTTTCCTGGCGGCACTTCTGTTTTTTCCCGGCCTGGCACTGCTGGCCGGACTGGGTGTTCGCCTGGGTATTAAGATGTTGAAACTCCTTCCCGAGAAACAGAGCTGGATCTTTTTCGGGGCCATCTTTTTCACCCTGTTCTTTTTTGGCTTGCCGGATAAGGCCATGGTGTTGCTGATGTTTTTTCTGGTTTTTTCGGGTTCTTTTCTGGGGGCAGGGATCTACAACCTGACAGGGGGGAGGTGGAGCGCCCTGACCGGAGCGAGGAGAGTTCTTACCATGGTATTTATAAGCCTTGGGGCTGCTCTTTTTGTGTTTGGATCTTTTTACCTTCTCTATCCGGGGAAGGCAGCTCCTGAGGTGAAAGCATGGTCCATGGAGGCCGCTAACCTGCCGGCAGAGCTGGAGATCGACAATCCGGCTTTGCCGGGTCCATACAGGATTGATTCCCTTAGCTATGGCTGGGGCAGGGATAAACCAAGAAAGGAATTTGGTTCCCGTGCCGACCTGATTACAGAGCCCGTGGATGGGAGCAGTTTTCTGGATGGATGGGATAAGCTGTCCGGGAAGCTCAGAACCCTTTACTGGAAGATGGGTCCGGATTCACTGGCACTGAATGGCCGGGTGTGGTTCCCGGAAGGTCAGGGGCCCTTTCCACTGGTGCTGATGGTCCACGGGAATCACCTGGACCGGGATTATTCGGATTCGGGATATGGCTACCTGGGAAGGCATTTTGCCAGCCACGGGATCATTGCCGTATCGGTAGATGAGAATTTCCTGAACGGGGCCTGGTCCGATTTCTCGAGCGGACTGGAAACGGAGAACGATTGTCGTGGATGGCTCCTCTTGAAACACCTGGAGCAATGGAGGGAATGGAACAGCTGCGATACGCTTCCTTTTTATAACAAAGTGGATATGGACCGGGTGGTGCTGATTGGTCACTCCAGGGGAGGTGAGGCGGTCAGCGTGGCTTCCT
>JAYEOJ010000173.1:0-4050 GCA_034722835.1 Bacteroidota bacterium
TGACGATTTGATACATTTGTAAGGACCAATTTATGGAAAAAAACCTTAGAACATTTATCGGATTGCCACTTCGTGTGGAACCGCGGTTTCTCCAGGCCCGAATGGAATTGATGGAGCGCCTTGAAGGGGAGCGGATTAGCTGGACAGATCCGGATCAGTATCATGTAACATTCAGATTTTTAGGAGATACAGATCTTGCTTCCATTAAAAGGGTCGGAAGTGCATTGCATACCGGAGTGACTGCCCCCGGGCGGATCAGCCTGGATATTGGAGGACTTGATAGTTTTGGGCCACGTAAACGACCCAGGGTCATCTGGGTGGGATTTGAAGAGACTGATTTTTTTGATTTATTGAAGTCCGACGTGGATCGTATTCTTGAAGTATGTGGTATTCCCCCGACCGGGCAGCCATTCCGGGCACACCTGACCCTGGGTAGAGTGAGAAGCCTTCAAAACTTGCAGAACTACTATGGTACATTAGAAGAGATGAATCATAAGTTCAGCAGTGCTGTCCAGTTTGAAAAACTGGTGTTCTTTCAAAGTAAACTGGGGCCGGGCGGACCTGAATATCGTGTACTGGATGAAATCCTGTTCCGGTAAGATCCTAAGCCTTCCGGATCTCAATCAGCATATCATCCTTCATGACTGATTCTCCCTTTTTTACTGAAACCTTTTGGACAATGCCGGTGATATGGCTGGTAATTTCATTTTGCATCTTCATGGCCTCCAGAATGATAATGGGCTCGCCTTCCTTTACTTCACCACCTTCTTCTACCATGATGTCGACGATTATTCCCGGCATGGGAGCCTCAATGGAGACTCCGGATGAAGAATCTGCCTGTTTCTCCAGGTATCTTTTCCGCTTTAAAGAGACAGGGGTTTCCACGGTGAATGAGTGCCAGACGCCATTCACCATAATGGTATACCGGTTCTGTTTCTTCTCAATCACATCGAGCATGTATTTCTTATTCTTCCAGACAATGTAGGAGAATCCTTTGGGGTCCTCATGAAGTCTGATATCCACCTCTTTTCCCTGGTACTTGATCCTTTTTTCCAGAGGTTTTTTAAACTCATAGGCTTTGTTGGTTGCGCTGAGCGCTATTAGTTTGGTGGATGTTTTTTTCTTTGCTGAACGTGCCATATGCGGACTCAGTTTTATCGTAAGCGTTTTTTCAATACCCAGGGTGTAATGGCTTTGCCATTCTCCGTATGAAGAGGCTTTTCTTCATTTTCATTGATTTCCCTGGCGTAGTCGTAGGTGGCAAAAAATGCTGCCAGCAGGGCATCATCGGGTTCATTTTGGTAATGAATCTTAAGCTCTTTGCTAAGAAATGAGGTATTGAAATTTCCTTTCCTGAAGTTGCTGTTCTGAAGAACAGCCCTGCAGAAAGCAAGGGTTGTTTTCGTTCCTTTGATCCAGAATTTCCGGATGGCCTGACTGGATAGCTGGAGGGCCTTCTCGCGGGTTTCGGCATGAACAATCAGTTTGGCGATCATGGAATCATAATAGGGAGTGATCACTGATCCATCCCTGACTCCGGTATCTACCCGGATATTCTCACTCTCTGGCCAGGAGATCTTTTCAATGGTACCAAGACTGGGAGAGAAACCCGATTGAACATCTTCGGCGTTGATTCTCCATTCTATGGCCCAGCCATTCAGTTTGATCTCCTTCTGGGTAAAGGGAAGCTTTTCCCCTTCTGCGATCCGAATCATCTGTTCGATCAGGTCGATCCCGGTAACCATTTCTGTGACCGGGTGCTCTACCTGAATGCGGGTATTCATCTCCATAAAGGAGAAAGAATTGTCACTATCCAGCAGGAACTCGACGGTACCGGCTGAATAATAATTCACCGATTTGGCAATATTGATGGCTGCCTCCCCCATCTTCTTTCTAAGGGCAGGGCTCAGTGCCGGCGAGGGTGATTCCTCCAGCAGCTTCTGATGTTTTCTTTGCACCGAACACTCCCGTTCTCCCAGGTGCACAGCATTTCCGTGTTGATCGGCCAGGATCTGGAATTCAATATGACGGGGGTCTCTTAAAAATCTTTCCAGGAAGACATCGGGATTGTTGAAGGCCTTTGTTGCTTCATTGGTGGCCAGGGTGAACATCCGTTCAATGTCCTTCTCTTTCTCCACCACCCGCATGCCACGGCCTCCTCCCCCGGCTGCAGCCTTCAGAATCACAGGATAACCAATCTTATTTGCAATTTTCCTGGCTTCTTCTGCATCTCTTACTGCTCCGGGGCTGCCACCCAACAGAGGAACACCATGCTCTCTGGCCAAATCTTTTGCAATGGTTTTGTGCCCCATGCGATAGATGGCATCATGTGAAGGCCCGATAAAGGTGATCTTCTCCTCTTCACATCTTCTGGCAAAATCGGGATTCTCGGCAAGAAAACCATAACCGGGATGAATGGCATCTATCTTGCGCTTTTTGGCGCTCTTAATGATTCGTTCGATATCCAGAAATTCAGGGATGACATCATCGTAGTTACCGGAAAAGTCGATGATCTCATCCGACTCTTCCAGGTACCAGGCGTTGGGTTCTTTGGCTGTTTTTATCACATAAGACCGGATACCCATTTTCCTGGCGGTCCTGATGATCCGGATGGCGATCTCGCCCCGGTTGGCTATGAGTAGGCTCTTAATTTTCATAGATGAAATTTAAAGAGGAATATTGCCATGTTTCCTGGCAGGGTTATCAACATGTTTTGTTTCAAGCGCCTCAAAGGCACGGATAAGTTTCATTCTGGTCTCAGCCGGATCGATCACTTCATCGATAAAACCGCGTTCTTCGGCCACATAAGGATTGGCAATTTCATTGCGATACTTTGCGGCCAGCTCTTTCTTCCTGGCTGCAGGATCATCGGAAGTCTCAAGATCTTTCCTGTATATGATAGCTACGGCTCCTTCGGGCCCCATAACTGCTATTTCAGCGGTTGGCCATGCAAAGTTGAAATCTCCCCCCAGGTTCTTGCTGTTCATAACGCAGTAGGCTCCTCCATATGATTTTCTGAGGATCAAGGTGATCCGGGGGACAGTTGCGTCGGCAAAAGCATAGAGCATTTTGGCCCCGTGACGGATGATACCATTGTGTTCCTGGTCGATCCCCGGTAAAAATCCAGGTACATCTTCCAGGATCAGGAGAGGAATATTGAAGGCATCACAGAATCTGATAAAACGAGCTCCTTTGTTGGAGGAGTTGATATCCAGCGTACCTGCAAGTACTTTGGGTTGGTTGGCCACGATGCCAATTACCTTTCCATCCAGTCTTCCAAATCCAACGACCACGTTCTGTGCATAATTCTCGGCAATCTCATAAAAAGAGCGTTTATCCACAACCAGTTCAATGACATCTTTTACATCATAGGGTTTATTGGGATCGTCCGGCACAATCTCCCGTAATTTCTCCTCCACGTCTGCTGTTTCATTGGCCGACAGCTCCATTTCAGGTGAATTCTCCATATTGTTTGAAGGCAGGTAGGCCAGCATCTGGCGAACCCCCATCAGGGTATTCTCCTCATCCGGGAAGACCATATGAGCCACACCACTCTTTTTGGAGTGAACCCCTGCACCACCCAGGTCATTGAGGCTTACATCCTCATTCAGGACCTCTTTCACCACATTGGGACCAGTTACAAACATATAGCTGGTCTGATCGGTCATAAATACAAAATCGGTGATGGATGGAGAGTAAACAGCTCCACCAGCAGCCGGTCCCAGAATTACGGATATCTGGGGAATAACCCCTGATGATTGTACATTCCTGTAGAAAATGCCTGCGTAACCGGCCAGACTGGCTACACCCTCCTGGATACGTGCACCTCCAGAATCGATAAGCCCGATCATGGGGGCCCCCATCTTAAGGGCCAAATCCTGAATCTTCATAATCTTGGCAGCGTGGACCGAACCCAGGGAGCCACCCATCACAGTGAAATCCTGAGCATAGGCAAAAGTAAGCCTGCCACGAATGAGTCCATGCCCAATGATGACCCCGTCTCCGAAAGCTTTCTGGACCGTTCCGAATCCGGTATCGGATCTGTCGGTG
>JAYEOJ010000174.1:0-4045 GCA_034722835.1 Bacteroidota bacterium
TATCACTCCCTGACCACCTGAACGCCCTTCCAGAAGGCTACCCTGCCTTTGATACCATCAGCCAGAGGCCTGGGTTCCGAGTAATACCAGGCTGCATCCTGGTTCAATTCTCCATCCACCTGAAGACTGTAGTAAGAGGCCAGTCCTTTCCAGTGGCATACGGTTTCTGTATCACTATCCTTTAAAAATTCCCTATTCACAGCTTCAACGGGAAAATAACTGTTCCCTTCAACAT
Organism: Bacteroidota bacterium; assembly: GCA_034722835.1. Lineage (GTDB taxonomy): Bacteria > Bacteroidota > Bacteroidia > Bacteroidales. The sequence goes on from JAYEOJ010000174.1 coordinate 236, forward strand.
TGATGATATCGTCGCTTTCTGCGATAACCTGGTTGTTCCAAATTGCTTTCATGATTTCTAATATTTTCTTTCATTGTCGCACGACAAGGCAATTCCTTACACTCTTACTTCTGATCATAGCAATTGACTGATCTGCTTCTATGTCTTATCTTGCCGCAAAACTTAAACTCCATACATCATGAAGCAGAACAGAGTTTTTCAAGTATTAACAGTGTCTATGATATGTACATTCCTGTTAATAAGCTCCAGCATGCTGAGTGGACAAAGCAATCTTCCAGGATTTGAAGATAACTGGGCCCAGTGGCGCGGACCTTTTGACAATGGAATTGCTCCCGGTGGTAATCCCCCCCTTGAGTGGAGCGAAACCACCAATATCAGATGGAAATCAGAAATCCCAGGCACTGGTCATGCCACTCCCATCATCTGGGAAAATCAGATCATCCTGTTGTCGGCCATTCAAACAGATCAGAAGGTTAAACCTGAGAAGACCGGCGAGGAACAGGAGGAGCGTGATTGGATGAATCCAAAGTCCACCGATTACATCCACAAGTTTACGGTAATATCGGTCGATCGAAACAATGGGAAGATTCTCTGGCAAACCATCGTAAGAGAGGAATTGCCTTACAGTCATACCCATGAATTCGGGAGCTGGGCCTCCAATTCCCCGGTAACAGACGGGGAATATATTTATGCCTATTTCGGTTCGCATGGTTTATACTGCCTGAATTTCCAGGGGAAGCTTATCTGGGAACGTGACTTAGGCAGAATGGAGAAACATATGAGCTTTGGAGAAGGCAGTTCACCAATCCTATACAAGGACAAATTGATTGTCCTCAGGGATCACAATGGTCAATCCATGCTTCATGTAATGGATAAGAGTAATGGAGATATTATCTGGGAAGTGGAGCGGGATGAGGGAACTTCATGGTCAACACCCTCCGTGGTTGAATTTGAGGGGGAGACACAACTGGTCACCAGTGCAACGAATAAATGCCGCAGTTATAATATGGAAACCGGAAATGTGCTCTGGGAAGTTGGAGGCCTCACCCGGAATGTGATCCCTACACCACTGTATTCAGACGGGATGGTTTATCTGATGAGTGGTTTCAGGGGGAGCGCTCTGCTGGCAATTGACCTTTCTAAAGCTTCCGGAGACATCACAGGATCCGATGCTGTTGCATGGAGCTACAGTCAGAATACGCCCTATACTCCCAACCCGATACTGATGGATGGTCTTTTATACTTCCTCAAGGTAAACAATGGATATTTAACCTGCCTGGATGCCAGAGACGGAACCGAGCACTATACCAATGTGAAACTGGAGGGTATCAAGAACATATTTACGTCCCCTGTTGGTGTGAAGGACCGCATCTATATCGCCGGGACCAATGGCAGTTTCAGTGTATTGAAAACCGGGAAAACCTTTGAGCTAATATCCGAGAATACCCTTGATGACAGCTTTTATGCGTCTCCGGTCATTCTTGGAGATGATCTTCTTCTAAGAGGTGTGAAGGCTTTATATTGCGTTTCTATTCCTTTGTAATCTTCAGGGCCAGTTCTCCATTGGGAATATTTAATTCAATGGTGATCAATCCTCCGCTGGATTGAACCAAAAGTGGCTCAGCATAGGATCCCGTGACGGTATTCAAGGCCTGAAACTGAAAATTACCATCGCCCGTCTCCAATTGCAGCGAGCTGTGTTCTGTTCCAATGGCTCTTAGATATACGGCATAGGCACTGTTATGATCAGATAGCACATAGGGAATTAATCCTGGAGAACTCTTAATACAGGAAGGATCCGGACGCAATTTCGGCAGGTCAAAACCATGCAGGAATTCACTCAGTACCTTCAGCTGGGAACGCAGTGTTTTGCTTCCTCCGCCAGGGGCATTGTTTTCACCCAAACCATCTTCATTGCCTACAAAAAAGGAATAGTCCAGGCTATTGAACAGTCCTCCGCCACTGAGCATAAACTGCCAGGCCTGTCTTCTGTATACCTGATCTCCGGAACCTGCGAATCCGGATTCATCAAACCCGATGACCCTGTCATAATGATAGTTCCACTCAGCTGCTTCCGGCCAGGCATAATGAAAATTAATGATGGAGATATGCTCGTTTACTTCCGGAACGGGGGCCTTGTAGTTGGTATAGTTTTGTGCAATCAGGTGTTTTTTATCAAGCTTACTCTCTTCTTCAACAATCACAGAAACCAGTTTCTCCTGCCAGGCCAGGGATTCTTCAGAAGCAAAATCGGCTTTATAGGTCCAGTCACGAGGATTCAGTTCCTCTTTATTTATAATATTATACACAGGTACTGTATGATCGGACCAGGGTTCATTCTGTATTTCAAAGAAGAAATTATCGAACTCGTTCAGCTCATTTACCATTTCCCGGATCAAATTTATCTGGTAAGAAAGTAGTTCTCCATTGTTTAAGGTCTGTGCTTCCTTACGGGTCACTTCATTGGCAATATTGATGTTATTAGCTGGATTCTGGGGACAAATATCCCAGTGTGCATCCCGGTAAATGGAAGAAAAAAGGGTAAGCTCAACAATAATATCGTATTCCGCTGCCACAGCCATAAAATCATTAAGACGTTCGAAGTAGACTTCATTCCATGTGGATAGGTCATACTTCACATTTCCTGTCAGATCTGTTACTACTATCGCCCAGGGTGTAATGATGCTCTCTTTCTCTGGGGCCAGGGTGTTCTTTTGAATTCCAAAACTCTCTCCCGCAATTTCAAAATAGGAGCCTGTAAAGATGCGAGTGTAATTCATGCCATCGTCGGATAAGGTCTTCAGATAAGTCCGGTAATCAAAATCCAGGTTGAGCACAGCCCCGTAATGTTCCGCTGAAGTGATTAATGCCAGGGGCCTGCCCTTATACAGGAAATAGTGCGGATTTTCAGGATGTAGTTGAATGGGACCATCCCGGGGTATATTCACGTTTGTAGATAACTCATTGCTGTTACATGCTGCCATCAACAGGGCCGTAAGAAATACGATTATTGCATTCTTCATTTTAAATGGAGTTTAATGCTTTACCAACAGGCAGGACCGCCACATGATCCAATAGAGTCAATCTTGAGAGAAGTTCATCAAGATAGGATGAACTCAAGGGACCCCATCCCTCATCATCCAGTCCATGGGTATTGTATATTAGCCATCCCAAGGGCAACTCCAAAAACCTACTGATGGTGTGATCCAGATGTTCGTCAATATTCTCTGGACCACTGGTGGTGCATGTCAACCTGAATTGGTCTGTGTAAGGAAGTTCATTGACTGCACTACCTCCGGTACGCACAGCCCTGACCAGAGGTTTAAGCAAGTTCTCCAATTCACCATTGGATGCATTGTAGGGAAAATTGAATATGGATTCCTCTGCCTTGAAGTCATCCAATTCATTGGAGAATACGTCAAGGCATTTCATAATAAGCTCCTCAGCTTCATCGAGAGGCATCTCTGTCAGATTTGCATGACGGTAGCTATGGGGCATGATCTCATGGCCGCGGGATTGCAAATCGTTCCACAGATCAAAATCTCCGACCTGCCAGGCGTGATATTCATTGGGCAATCCAAAACTTTTTTTATGCGCGGAGGCGATTACATTCATGCACGCCGACAAATTATATTTTTCATAAATCTCGGCGGTTAGGATACTTGATTTCTCGAATCCGTCATCAAAACTTAAAGAGATGATATGTGTAGGTTCCTTGCTCGCCTTCTCACAGGACATCAGTGTTCCCGAAACTGCCAGTGATACAGTACCGAAACCCACCGTTCGAATAAACTCCCTTCTGGATCTGTT
>JAYEOJ010000175.1:0-4040 GCA_034722835.1 Bacteroidota bacterium
TGGATTATATAGGCTGCAAGGCACCTCAGTTTTCCTTCTCAAGACTGAAAAAAGCTGATCCGGTTCTGGGCGTGGATATGTCCTCAACAGGTGAGGTCGGTTGTATTGGCGATAACTACTACGAAGTAATCCTGAAAGCGATGTTGTCAGTGGGGTATACCATTCCCAAAAAGAACATCCTGCTCTCCACAGGAGATATGCGATCCAAAGTGGAACTGGTGAATTCCTGCAGAATGCTGATCGAAAAAGGTTATAATCTTTTTGCCACCCATGGGACCCATGAATTCCTGAAGTTGAACGGCATCGACTCCATCGACCTGGCCTGGCCGGATGAGGATCGCAAACCTAATGTGATGGATTATCTGAGAGCAAAAGAAATTGACCTGGTGGTGAACATCCCCAAGGACCTTTCATCCCATGAGCTCTCCAATGACTACAGCATCAGGCGCGGGGCAGTGGATTACAACATTCCCCTGCTTACCAATGCGCGCCTGGCATCGGCCTTTATCTATGGCATATGCAAGATGGAGCTGGGGGACGTCTCCATCAAGAGCTGGGACGAGTATTAGTAGGTAAAGTGTTACCCTTTCAGGGCCTCGGCACCTGATACAATTTCCAGGATTTCGTTGGTAATGGAAGCCTGTCGGGCTTTATTGAACTGCAGACTCAGCTCTTTCAGAAGCTCGGTGGCATTGTCAGTTGCCTTGTGCATGGCGGTCATTCGGGCACCATGCTCCGAGGCATGCGAATCCAAAATTGTCTTGTAAAACTGCAGTTTCAATGAACGGGGTATCAGTTCCTGTACAATATATTCCTTGGTAGGTTCAAAAATATAATCCACATTGGAGACTTGCTCAGATCCTTCCGTCAGGTCATCCACCTTGGTGGGCAGAAACTGCTCTTCGGTAAGAATCTGAGTTCCCGCATTCTTAAAACGGTTATAAATCACCTCCACATGGTCATATTCTTCGTCGGTAAACAAACCCATGATCATATTTGCAACTTCAGCCACACGCTCAAAGGTGAGATTATCAAAAATCTCACTCCCGTCGAAGATCACATTATATCCCTTCTTTCGCAAGAAATCAGCACCCTTTTTCCCTATGGCAATAAAATCTACCTGGTTTGCCATCATCTGGTTATCAAATGTGGTAAGTGCCCTGGTAATGGTTGCTTTGATGGCATTTGAGTTAAATGCTCCGCACAGTCCCCTGTTGGATGTGATCAGAACCAGCAAGATCTTTTCCTTATCTCGCTGTACCGCATACTGATTGTCCTCATCATCCTTCATACTGTCACCAACGCTGGCCAGGATCTCCTGCAGTTTCTCAGCATAGGGCCTGAACTGCACAATGGCATCCTGTGCTTTTTTAAGCTTGGCAGCAGAGATCATCTTCATGGCACTGGTGATCTGCATGGTGGAGGCCACAGAGGTTTTTCGTTCCCGTATTTCCTTCAAATTAGCCATTCAGAATTACTTAAATTTCTCGACAATTTCTTTGGCTGCAGCTAAAATCTTATCGGTAATTTCATCCGACAGTTTACCTTTTGCAAGTGTAGCGAGTGTATCCTTATGTTTTAGCTCCATATACTCCAGGAACTCAATTTCAAACGCTTTCACCTTCTCTACCGGGATATCGGACAAAAGTCCCTGAGTTCCGCAGTAGATAATGGCAACTTGCTTTTCAACAGGCATGGGAGAATATTGATCCTGCTTCAGAATCTCAACATTCTTCTGCCCTTTATCCAGCACAGCCATGGTTGCTGCATCCAGATCAGAACCAAACTTGGAAAATGCTTCCAGCTCACGAAACTGTGCTTGATCAAGTTTCAGTGTTCCTGCAATCTTCTTCATAGATTTAATCTGAGCGTTTCCCCCAACCCTCGATACAGAGATACCAACATTAATGGCAGGCCGCACACCAGCATTGAAAAGGTTAGACTCCAGGAAGATCTGTCCATCCGTAATGGAGATCACATTGGTAGGAATGTATGCAGATACGTCACCGGCCTGTGTCTCAATAATGGGCAGAGCAGTAAGCGATCCTCCTCCTTTAACCAGCGGTTTCAGCGGATCGGGAAGATCATTCATTTTTTTAGCAATTTCGTCCGATTGGATGATCTTAGCAGCCCGCTCCAGCAGGCGTGAGTGCAGGTAAAACACATCTCCGGGATAAGCCTCACGTCCCGGGGGTCTCCTCAGCAGAAGTGATACTTCACGATAAGAAACAGCCTGCTTGGAAAGATCATCATAAATAATCAAAGCCGGTCTTCCGGTATCTCTGAAATATTCCCCGATGGAGCATCCTGCAAAGGGTGCATAAAACTGCAGGGCTGCAGGTTCGGCAGCGGTTGCTGATACAATCACTGTATAATCCATGGCTCCTGCTTCCTCCAGGGTTTTCTGGATGTTGGCAACGGTCGATCCTTTTTGTCCGACTGCCACATAGATGCAGTATACCGGTTCGCCCTTCTCGTAGAATTCTTTCTGGTTGATAATGGTGTCAATTGCAATGGCCGTCTTTCCTGTCTGCCGGTCACCGATTATCAGCTCCCGCTGTCCACGACCAATAGGAATCATGGCATCGATAGGCTTCAGCCCCGTTTGCAATGGCTCATTTACAGGCTGACGATAGATCACTCCTGGAGCTTTCCTTTCCAGAGGCAAATCAATCATCGTCCCTGTAATGGGGCCTTTCCCGTCGATAGGCTTTCCCAAGGTATTAATTACACGTCCCAACAATGGTTCCCCCACACTAATGGATGCAATTTTCCCGGATCGTTTTACAGAATCACCTTCTTTAATCAATTCAGATGATCCCAGGAGTACAGCACCCACATTGTCCTCTTCAAGGTTCAGAACGATTCCGGCAACACCGCTGTCAAATTCAATCAATTCGTTGGCTTGTACACTGTTTAATCCATAAATTCGGGCAATTCCATCTCCAACCTGGAGGACCGTACCCACCTCTTCAAGTTCAACATCACTTTTGAACCCTTCAATTTGTTTTTTTAAAATTTCCGATACTTCGGAAGGCTTAATCTGAGACATATGCTATTACTTTTCAATACTAGTTTGAAGTAGTTGTTTTTTTAATTTCCTGAGATTACTTGCTACGCTTGCATCGTACCTCATATCCTCAATGGTCAGTACAAAGCCTCCTATTACATCCCCATCAACTGAAGATGAGAGCTCCACGTCCGAATCATAGGCTTTTTTAATAAGAGTGCGGATGCCGTTCACGGCCGATTCGTCCACGGGCTGAGCAGTAACCAGGGTGGCCGTACGAACCCCTTCTTCCTTTCGGTAGAGATCCCTGAAATATCTGGCAATTCCAGGCAAATATGCTTCCCGCTTATTTTTGACAACCAGGTCGATCATGGACAAGGTGATCTTTGAAACATGTTTTTCAAAAATGGCCCTAAGCACTTTAATTTTCTGACTGGGCTGTAAGGTTGGCACCACAAGCATATTCTGGAATTCTTCCAGCTTACAGGTGGAGGTCAGCACCTCCATATCCTTGTATACCTTGTCAAGAATTTGCTGTTCAGATGCACTCTTAAACAGGGCTTTTGCGTAACGTACTGAAATCTGACTTTCGTTCATACTGCTGCTAGTTCAGGTCGGCTTCGTTGATCAGTTTATCGACCAGTTCCTTCTGCGCTTTGGACTCTTCAAGTTTCATGCGAAGAATCTTTTCTGCTATATCCACTGAAAGAGTAGCCATCTGCTCCTTCATATCATTCAGGGCAGCAGCTTTTTCCCTCTGGATGGATTCTCTTGCATTCTTAACCAACTTCCCGGCCTCTTCTGTGGCTTTCTCCTTAGCGTCTGCAATCAACTTATCCTTCATCGTTTTTGCTTCCCTCATCAGGGCATCTCTTTCAGCCTTCGCCTCAGTCAGAATTTTTTCATTATCAGCCTGAAGCTGTGCCATCTCCTCCTTCGCCCTTTCGGCTGAATCAAGTGCATGACGGATACTTTCGTTCCTGGCTTTGACAGCACTTAATATGGCTGGCCAGGCGAACTTACCCAGGAT
>JAYEOJ010000176.1:0-4023 GCA_034722835.1 Bacteroidota bacterium
AGGGGAAGTCAATGGGCAACACACCATTCATTATGAGTCGGCTTTGGACTCCATCACACTCAGTCATAATGCCACTACCAGGGATGCCTTTGTTGCCGGGGCACTGCTTGCCGCCGTTTATATTAAAAACCGGAAAGGCATTTATGGCATGCAGGATCTTCTAAAATTATAGGGAATGAAGCGGGTAACATGGAGCTACCTAGGTTTTTTCCTATCCGGGATCTTCTGGTCCATGCTGATGATCTGGATCGGACTCTACTTCCTGCTTCCCCTTAACTTTGTACTTTTTGATATTTTTATCAGCCGGAAGGTCGACTGGACCCTTCGAAGCTACGGATTGCCCAAATTCCTGCAAGCGACCATCGAATGGCTTTCGATCGTGCTGCTTGCCCTGATCTGCTCATTCACAATAAAAGTACTTCTTGTGGAAACCTATAAGATCCCGACCCCCTCCATGGAGGAAACCCTTCTGGCCGGAGATTATATCTTTGTGAGCAAACTGGCCTATGGCCCAAGGCTTCCCGAAACTCCGCTGGCCATCCCCTTCTTTCACAACAAGCTTCCATCGGGCAAAAAATCCTACTCGAAAAGACTCAGGATGCCCCACAAGCGATTGAATGGTTTCTCCCGCGTCAAGAGAGAGGACATCATTGTCTTTAACTTCCCGGAGGGCGACACCATGGTTGTGCAATATCCGGGACAGAATTACTATTCTCTTGTAAGGCAGTACGGGCGGGATTATATGTTATCGGAATTTGAGATCATTACACATCCGGTGGACAAAAGGGAGAATTACATCAAGAGGTGCATTGCCCTGCCCGGTGATACCTTGCATATCTCCGATGGAAAAGTCCGGGTGAATGACATTACAAGATCCGAACTGCCCCTTCAGAAGTTTAAATATTATGTAAGCACCCGGGGCGAGCCCCTGCCCGATGTCCTGCTGGATTCGTTAAAAATCCTTAAAACATCCGTCACATACAATCCTGTCAACTCCCTGCACGTTTTATTTCTGGCGAAGGAGAATGTTGAATCATTAAGAGCCTTCCCCATGGTGAGAAGCATCAGCAAATATATGGAACCCACCCTCTCCTTCCAGAACCAGGAGATCTTTCCCCATGACAATCGTTACCGCTGGACCGGGGACAATTTTGGTCCGCTCCGGATTCCAGCCCGTGGGGACACCATCCGGATTGATCAGCAGAATCTACCTCTTTACCAGCGCATTATTGATACTTATGAGCAGAATGACCTGGCCATCAGGGATGGAGTAATACATATCAATGACTTACCGGCTGATACCTATGTCATCCAGATGGACTACTATTTTGTGATGGGGGACAACCATCACAACTCGGCCGATTCCAGGTATTGGGGATTTGTCCCGGAGGACCATCTTCTGGGCAAAGCTGTTGTGGTCTGGTTCTCTATCAGACCCGATACTCCGCTCATTGGTGGTTTAAGAAAAGAACGTATCTTTAGGTCCATTAAATAAAAAGCGTAATGAATATCAGTAATCTATTGAAAAACAAATACTTCAAGTTCGGCGTTGCCGTCTTTATCTACATCCTTTTTGTGATCTGGTTGAGAAACTTCTGGTTCCTGCTCGGGATCCCTGTGGTATACGATATCTATGTGAGTAAAAAGGTCAACTGGTCCTTCTGGAAAAGCCGGACGAAAAAGAACAATGTGATCGTAGAGTGGCTGGATGCACTTATTTTTGCAGTGGTGGCAGTTTCGCTTATTAATATCTTCCTCTTTCAGAATTATAAAATCCCCACTCCCTCTATGGAAGGCAGTCTGCTGGTCGGTGATCACCTCTATGTGAGCAAAACAGCATACGGACCCCGGACCCCCAACACTCCCCTGGCTATTCCCTTTCTACCCAATACGGTGCTGGGAGGGAAATCCTACCTGGAATGGATCCAGCGTCCCTATAAACGATTGAAAGGATTCAGTACTGTTAAGAGAGATGATATTGTGGTCTTCAATTTTCCCTCTTCGGACACAGTGGCACTGGAGAAATCGGATCATAAGTTGTATGCCAGGGGTAATTTTGATTATTTCGACCTGGTTCGTGATGAATCTTACAACCTGATGCAGGCAGACCAGGCGCGGAACAACCGCACCCGAGCCATGGGCGTATACGAAGATTACGTACGCAAGCAATTAGCAGAGAAATTTGATGTGGAGACCAGGCCGGTGGACCGGCGCGACAATTACATCAAGCGCTGCGTGGCTATTGCCGGGGAAACCCTTCAGGTAGTCAACAATGAGGTGTTTGTGGATGGAGAGAAGCAGAAAGCCTTTGAGGGAATTCAGCGCTGGTACCGGGTGAGAACCAATGGAACCCCCATCAATCCACGTTCCCTGGAGCCTTATGGAATTGGGCGTGATGCTGCAGATGTAAGAAACAATCCCAATTATACCTTCCCCACAAGCAGTATCAACGCTGAGAAAATAAGCTCCCTCCCCGGCATTGTCAGCGTCGAACCCATCAACCTGAATACCGAAGGGCAGTACGACCGGGATATCTTTCCACACGATGAACGGTATGCCTGGAACCTGGAGTTCTTTGGTCCGCTCACCATACCAAAAAAGGGAACCAGTGTGGAAATAAATATGGAAACCCTTCCCCTTTACAGGCGGATTATTGAGGCCTACGAAGGCAATGAACTGGAGGTGAAAGACGGGGAGGTATTTATTAACGGTGAAGCAAGCTCCACTTATACCTTCCAGATGGACTACTACTTCATGATGGGCGACAATCGTCATAATTCGGCCGACTCCAGGTTCTGGGGTTTTGTACCGGAGGATCATGTGATTGGAAAGCCCCGTCTGATCTGGCTCAGTGTGGATAAAGAATATGGCGGTATCCGCTGGAACAGAATGTTCCGCATTGTCAGGGCCAGCAGGTAATATTCCTTCCCTTGATTTTCCCGGCGCTCTATAACGGACCCATAAACTATTATGCCCGGCTGGTGAGGCAGCAGGAAATCATCCTGGAACAGCATGACAGTTATTCCAAGCAGACCTACAGGAACCGTTGCATGATCATGGGCCCCAACGGGGTGATCCCCCTGTCCATTCCAGTGAAGCGGAAGCGTGGGGTGCTTAACCTACTCCGGGACATCCGGATTGATTACGATTCTAACTGGAACAAGATTCACTGGCGCAGCCTGGTGGCATCCTATGCGTCCTCTCCCTTTTTTGAATATATAGCCGATGAGATCGAGCCCTTCTACCAGAAAAGAATTGATTTTTTAATTGATCTGAATGTTCTGCTGCTTGAACACACCCTCGGTTTTCTGGGCCTGGATATTCCGGTAAGTTGCACCAGCGCATTTCATCCGGTAAGTTCAGAATCCGATCCAAGACAATTTATCCATCCCAAAAAGGATCAGGCGGTAGCAGATCCCGGTTTCCTTCCACTGGAGTATCACCAGGTCTTTTCCGACCGCCTGGGCTTCCGGCCCAATCTGAGTATCCTTGATCTGATCTTCAATATGGGCCCGGATACACTTTCTTATCTTCAGCGTAGTATCAGAACCTGAATCCTACGGTGAACATAATGTTATTGCTGTTGATTTCGTTTAGGGAGACCTCATTTAAGCCCGGCTGATAAGAGTACATTCCATATACTTCGTTCCGGTTGTAATGGGTATAGCTCATATCGAAATAGACCTTGGGGGTTCTTACCCCAAAGCCCCCCGAATAGACCCAGCTCTCTGCGTTGTTCTGAGTATCGGTATACGGACTCATCAGGTATTGTGCCCCACCGCGCATATATAAGGTATTAAACCTGAATTCGGCACCTGCCATAAAATTATGCACCGCATCCAGATCCTGGCTGATCTCCTGGTTCTCATCAAAGAAATTATAGTCATAAGCACTCAGCTCAGCATTTGAATAATCCACGTACTCGTATCCGGCCGAGACAGTTGCCAGTTTGAACAGGATCAGGGAAGCATTGCCATTCACCCTGAAGGGCGATCTTAATTTGTAATCGTAGATCCCGTTGGG
>JAYEOJ010000177.1:0-4020 GCA_034722835.1 Bacteroidota bacterium
AGTCTTTCAGTTCCACGGGGTAATGCAACTCCCGCGCCACATCTGCTGCAACCCTTCCGGTCAGTTTCTTCTCGAAGAGTCCGCACGACACCAATATAATGCCCTGGCTTTCCAAGGGATTACTCCTCTTTGAGTTTGTACTTCTTAATCTTGTTGTAAAGGGTTGCCCGGTCCACGCTCAATGCCTTGGCCGAACGGCTTATGTTCCAGCTGTACTTCTCCAGTATCTTGGCGATATGCTTCTTCTCCAGGTCATCCAGGCTCTCAATGGAGCTGCTGATCACCTCTTTCCCCATGGGCAGGTCCTTCAGTTTAATAATTTTGCCATTGCCCACCACGATGGCCCTTTCGATCATATTCTCCAGTTCTCTGACATTGCCCGGGTACTCGAAGGTTTCCAGATGTTTCATGGCTGCAGGATCAATGGAGATCATATCCCTGCTCATAGAGGTACAGTATTTCTGGATAAAATGCTTCACCAGACCGGGGATGTCATCAGGCCTTTCACGCAGGGGAGGAATCTTGATATTCACCACATTCAGCCGGTAATAGAGGTCCTCCCGAAACGTGCCGCTGGCAACCATCTCCTTCAGGTCCCGGTTGGTGGCACAGATTACCCTGAAGTCGGAAGAGATCTCTTTGTTCCCTCCCACCCTTACAAAGGTTTTTGACTCCAGCACCCTAAGCAGCTCCACCTGCATCTTAGCTGGAATGGTCCCGATCTCATCCAGAAAAATGGTTCCCCCATCTGCCATTTCGAAGCGACCTTTACGATTGAAAGCGGCCCCGGTAAACGCTCCTTTCTCATGACCGAAGAGTTCACTCTCCAGAAGGCTTTCGGAAAGGGAGCCGCAATGAACAGAGATCAAGGGGAAATACTTCCTTGGTGAATTCGAATGGATGGCCCTGGCCACCAGTTCCTTTCCCGTACCACTCTCCCCGGTGATTATCACCGAGGAATCTGAAGGCGCCACTTTTTCCACCTCTCTCAGTACCTTCTTCAATGGTTCACTCTCTCCCACGATATCTTCTACATCCACCAGGCTGGTCACATGCTCCTTCAGGTTTTCATTCTCAGCCTTCAGGGCCACCTGGGTGGCCGCATTGCGGATCAGATGCGAAAGATCGTCCGGATCAAAAGGTTTGGTCACATAGTCAAATGCGCCCTCCTTCAGTGCTTGCACGGCTGTAGCAACCGATGCAAAAGCCGTCATGATAATCACAATGGGAACACGGGGGAGCGCCCTGATCCTGCGGTGCATCTCCATACCGTCCATCCCCGGCATCTTAATATCGGCCAGGACAATATCAAACTCCTTCTCATCCAGGAGAGAAAGTGCCTTTTTGGCATTCTCGGCACATTCAACACTGTAGCCGTCATCTATAAACCAGTTGTAGAGGGAATCCCTCACAGACTCCTCATCGTCGACGATCAGAATAGATACTCGATTGGGCATGATTCTATAGTTTAGACCTCTGTAAGAGGTAGTGTAATGTCAATGCTTGTTCCCTGGCCCGGTTCAGATTTCACCTCGATCTGTCCCTTGTGGTTCTCCACAATGCCATGTACAATAGACAGCCCCAAACCTATTCCACTGGTATCTCTTTTGGTGGAAAAGAAGGGCTCAAAAATATGAGGCAGATCCCCTTTGGAAATTCCCGTTCCGTTGTCAGTCACACGAATGGTGATATGCTCCGTATCCGGATTGACTGTACCGATGGTGATTTCGCCCTGCTCCTGGACCGCCTCGGATGCATTGACCACCAGGGCTACACATGCCTGTTTCACCTGGTTGGGGCTGCAGATCACCCGGTCGGTTCCGGCCCTGAAATCAGTCTTAAAACTGATATCGGCAATCTTGATGGAGTGAGTCATCAACCTGTAGGTCTCGTCCAGCAGTTTATGGATATGAACCGGTTCAAAATCCTCCTGCTCCTTCCTGGAGAAATCGAGCAATCCCTTTACAATATCCCCACAGCGCTTAGTCTCTGACTCTATCAGCTTCAGATTTTTCAGGATGGAATCTTTTTTGGGATGATAGAAATCTGCACTATTAAGCTGCTTATATATCAATTTGTTATAAACCAGGATGCCTGATAGCGGATTGTTAATTTCATGTGCCACTGAGGAGGATAGTTTACCCAGCGATGCGATCCGCTCCACATGGATCAGTTCGTTCTGTGCTTCCGAGAGCTCCTCTGATTTTTTCTGCACTTTATACTCCAGCTGCTGGGACCAGTTTTGCAGCTCATTGGTAGCTGCATCCATTTTATTCAGCATGTTGTTAAAAGCCAGAGATACCATGCGCATATCATCCAGGAGGTTGGGCTTTATATCCAGCCGGATACTGGTATCGCCGGAAGAGACTGCTTCGCTGGCCTGAATAATCGAATTGAGTGGATCTTTGATTCGCTTCCTGGTAAAGACCACCAGGAAGGTAACCAGCACAGCGATGATCAGCAGAGCCAGTAACATGAAGTCGGTGGAGGACTCCACCGAAAAGGCATCCAGGTCCTCCAGCGGCATGGTTACCAAGAGCGAACCCAGTACTTTTTCCCCTGTATCATGGGCATGACAGTCGGCCGTGGAACAGGAGGGTTCATTCAATATGGGTTGCCTGATTACCAGGTGCCTGATTCCCTCCACATGCTGATGAATACCGCATTCCGGTACATCTCCCACCACCATATAGGACTTTTCTGTACTGGAAAAGCTGGAAGACATATCGGGATGACAGGATATGCAGTTGGGATCACAATGACATTTATCTTCCCGGTGTACAGAGGAATAGGCTAGCAGATTCTGATCATTATAAAGGTTCACCTCATCGATACCCGGCATGGTACTGATAATATCCAGGGTACGTTGCAGCATTGCTTTGTCATTCTCCAGCATGGAATAATAAAGCGAGCCTTCAATTATGGAGCTGATGTTGTTACCGTTCTGACTGATGGTCCGGTTGTAGAAATCTATATAGACTGACCTGAAAACAAGGTTGAAAAGGACAAATACAATAATCAGCGAACCAGCAATGATAAAGACCACCCTGCCGTAAATGGATGATCGAAAACGGATAAAGTTCCGGACCATCCTCCTGCTATTTCTTTTGTGCTTAAAACTGCTCACCAGTATGTAGAATGAAAGGCTTCCCGGCGATTGAACCGGGAAACCTTGAAATTACTAAAAAGGAAGGGACTTTCAGCCTTCCATGCTCAGAAACTTCTCCTGGAAGCCTCGCCAGGCACCCTGGTTCATTTCGCTGAGCGGGTGACCGGTCAGTTCACCACCTTCCTGCAGCACCACCCCTTCTTCAGCGGCCGTTTCGGCCAGATAATCACGGAAGCGTTCAAGCTCCTTCCCTGTCCACTCCGAGGCCTGATCGGCCATCATGGCATCTCCGGTCTCCTCCTGCCACTTTTCCGGTTTGATCCGGTAGAGCCATGAGCTGTAGGGATCGTCCATGATGGCTTCCGAGTTATCTTCCAGGGATCTGTGCACCCGGTCAATTTCACCCGAAATAGGGGAAGTAATTACCAGTTCTTTTCCCTCCCGGGTGATCCTGGCGATGGCTTCACCCCGCTTCACCTGCTCCTGTCGCTCCTTCAGGTAGTTCAACTCAACTCCGCCGGTAAGGTGTAAAAGCAGATCGTCCATGCCCACACTGGCCACACCGGATTTTTCCATATGGCTCCAGGTGTGGTTCCGATTAAATAATATGCCCTGCGGAATCCTGAGGGATTTCAGATTGAGGGCCGCAATGGCATCGCTCACAGCCTCCTTCAGCTTCACCGGCCTGTTGAGCAGGTACCAGAAAGGAATGAGCAGCATGAAGAAGAAGATCACTATGATATATTCAATGCCCTTGGTATCGAAGATATCTGAATAAACAAATTGTTCCATGGTATGTGTTTTATGCTTATTATTTTATTGTTAATGACTTATAAAATTGATGGATTAATGGTCATCTTCGGGGACCCAATCTGGGGATTCGCGCAGTACCGGAAGGCGCCTTACCAGCC
>JAYEOJ010000178.1:0-4020 GCA_034722835.1 Bacteroidota bacterium
ATCAGAAGTTCCAGTCCAGTCCGTAGGTATCACTGATATCCAGTCGCGGCATGGGCCCGTCAAGTGGATGCAGATCCTTCACGTACCAGTCGAGCCACTCAATCTGCCGGTTAAGCACATCGATCTGTCCCACCTGTTTTCGGTTTCCGTGTCCTTCGCCCGGGTACTGGACTAACCTGACTGCCGGGTGGTCATTCATTTTCATCCGGCGGTAGAGTTCCAGACTCTGGGAGGGATGAACCCGAGTATCGGATGCCCCACCATAGATCAGCGTTGCAGTTTTGCTCTTGTGTGCCCAGTATACCGGGCTTCGTTCCAGGTTCATCTGCCACTGTTCCTCCAGCTTCTTCCCGGAATGTACATAGAGTTCTTCATAGGGAATGTCTGTCGTGCCCCGTTTGCTGGCCACATTGCTGATGCCCACAAACATGCAGACTGCCTTCACATATTGGGTGTAGTAAGTGGCAAACCATGCCGAGGCATAGCCTCCGTAAGATCCGCCTGCCATACCTACCCGCTCTGGATCGGCACCCTTCTCCCTTGCTGCCCACTCAATTCCATCGGCAAGATCATCAAATTCTTTGCCGGCAGGATCCATAAAACCTTCCATGGCAAAATCAACCCCATATCCTGTACTGGCCCGGTAATTCAGGTAAAGGACCAGGTATCCCTTACCGGCCATGACCTGTCCCGGTGTGGAATAGCGGCTCTTCCAACCATTGGTTTCATGTGCTTCAGGTCCGCCATGAACATAGACGATCAATGGGTAGGAAAGGCCCGCTTCATAGTCCACCGGATGGATCATAATACCTTCAATTTCTTTTCCATCCCTGGCCATGTACTTGATTACTTCCTGTTTCCCCAGGGCCTTATCGCGGAGCCAGGAATTCTGATGGGAGACCTTTTTCAGTTCTCCTTTCCCGTCCCAGTGATAGAGATTGGCCATGTCGGAGGGAGTGGATCCGGAGAAGACAAAGTGTTTGAAATCGGAGGAGAATTGGGGTGTCCCAAAGATAATCCCCGTTTTGGCTGCATTCAGGATCACCTTCCTTTTTCCGCCCGAAACCGGAACCACATTTAGTGTGGGATAAACCCCTTCCCCGGCATAATAGAGCAGGCTCTCGCTGTCTTTCCAGTTTACCCAGCTGATATGTCCCTTGAATTCCGGTGGCGTCAGGTTGGATACCGCTCCTGATGTAAGGTTCACAACATAGGCCTGGCTTACCTGGGAGTCATTGATATCCAGGGCGGCAGCATAGGCCAGATGCCTGCCATCGGGACTAAATGCATAGTTGCCCAGTTTTCCTTCATTCTCGGAGATCTGATTCATCTCACCTGATGAAAGGTTAATCAGGAATATCTTTCTGAACATATAGCGCTGATCGATGAGATTTTTTGGAGAGATGGAGGCAGCGATACGGGTTCCCTGACGGTTAAATTCGAAATCCCAGGTGTTTCCTTCATGGGTCATTTCCCACACACTGGTCTGGTTCCAGTCTTCATCGAACCAGGCCATATGGAGGGTACTGTTTTTCAGGTTCTCTTCGTAGAAGATAAAATTGTAACCCCTATTCTTCAATTCCTTCTCCCGTTCACTTGTCCGCTCCCTGGTCAGGTAGGCAATTCCATTCTTTCCGGGCTGCCATTTAAATTGAGAAACACCTGAAGCTTCATTGGTCAGTTTTTTAGCCTTCCCTCCTGAGCTTTGCATCACCCAGACCTGGGAGGCTTCACCTTCATTTGCATAGAGAAAGCCAATGTAGTTGCCATCCGGACTATAGCGGGGTGAGCCGGCTCTTTTTTTATTTTCAAACAGGGGAATGGGTATCCAATCCGTCGTTGAAGCATGGAAGTATTCCCGGCTTGCACCGCCCGGTTTATCATTGGCGCCCCTGGGGCTTGAGACCGAGTAGATCACTTCGTTGCCACCCGGGCTTAACTGAACCACGCGTATGGATTTTAATTTCAGGAGTTCCTGTGGAGTAATCGGATCCTGGCCTTCAGCTGCTTGTGAAATGAACAGAAGTATACACAGGGATAACAGAAAGGTCAGTTTAGATCTCATCATCATTTTTCCAGGTTTTCAAATTCTGCATCGGCGGTCAGGAGACCCAAAAACAAGTATGAAGAGCAGTAATGCTCGTACATTCATACAGGTAATTTACGTATTTATTCTAAAAGTCATGGAAATCCCATGATCCGCGGAATGGTCTGGTGAGCATGGCGTTGGCATCATCATCATCGATGAATTTTTCGTGAGCCGGTTTCCATTTCAATGTTCGTTCCAGGGTATACCCTATATTTGCAATGTTGCAAAGCGAAGAGGTCCGGTGACCTGTCTCCACATCAGAGACAGGACGTGTTCTGTTTTTAATGGCATCCAACCAGTCCTGGTAATGGTTATCGCTTCTGTAAAGGGGCGTGTCGCTGTCCTTTAGTTCAAATTCGGTGAGTCCGTTAATATCGGATCTGTAAAAGCTCCGGCTTACCTCGATCTTTCCTTCCGATCCCAGGAACTGAACAGCATTAAAATTGCCCCAATCCACATGATTCATAACCACTCCATTGGCATATTTCATCTGCATTCCTCTTTTGGCTCCATGCTCCGGTGCAATAAATTCCACCGGGCCACTCTTGTCCATACCCAGGGCCCACTGGGCAATATCGAACATATGCGCACCCCAGTCAGTAACCATCCCACCACCAAAACCACTGTAGTTCCTCCAGTTGGGATATCCGTTAAATGCTATTGAAGGAGCCAGTTCCGAATTATAGTTTCTAAAAAGTGAAGGGCCGACCCAAAGGTCCCAGTTCAGAAAATCGGGATCAGGCTCCGCGGGAAGTTCGCAGGCCATCACCGGATCCCCCACACTTACATTGATCGTTTCAATTTCGCCAATGTATCCGTTGGAAACCATCTCACAGGCGTGCCTGAAATCCCTCCAGGAACGTTGCATGTTCCCTGTTTGAAATACCCGCTCGTATTTCCTGGTGGCATCCACCATGGCCCGTCCTTCAGCCACAGTCAGAGCCATGGGCTTTTCGCAATAGATATCCTTACCTGCTTTGGCGGCATCTGCGGCATTCATGGCATGCCAGTGGTCGGGAGTGGCAATAACCACTGCATCAATGTCTTTTCTATCCAGGAGCTCCCTATAATTCTCGTAGGTATCAACGACCTGGGTACCACCATCAAGTTTTCCGGCATTTGCTTTTTCTGCTAATCCTTTAAAACGTTCCAGCTTATTAATATCCACATCACAGGCAGCCAGCACCATGGTCTCCGGACATTTAGCCAGCGCATTTAGTAAATGGAGACTCTGCTTGCCTACTCCTATATAACCCAGGTTGATTCTGTCACTGGGAGCGATACTGTTCTTCGGATCCCCGGCCCTGACGTGTTTCGGTATAATGGTAAATGCACCAGCAGCAAGGGCCGATTTTCCAATGAAATTTCTTCTGTCCATGATGTGATATGATTAAGTTGGTTTGATCAATTCATAAAAATAAGAGATGATCTCTGATATCCAATAGAATTGGATCAGATTAGTACAGCTTTTTCCCATCCATTCCCTTCCACTCTTCCATTAATTGTTCCATCTCCGGGACGGAAATGCGGGTGGTACGTAGCTCTCTTTGATCCTCTTTCAAGGATAATTCATGATAGAGATGCTTATCCATAAACCCAATTTCCTCCGCTGCCTTTCGTCCCTTGCAAAAAATCAGGGAGCGTATATCTGCCCAGTAAATGGCTGCCAGGCACATGGGGCAGGGTTCGAAATTGGAATAAATGACTGCGCCGGTGAGATGGGGGCTCTCAAGTTTCCGGCAGGCATCACGGATGGCGTTGACCTCCGCATGCGCCGTGGGATCACTTGATTTTAATACGGTATTGTGACCTCTTCCAATAATTTTACCCTCCAGAGTAATGATGGCACCAAATGGTCCCCCTTCCCCGGCGCGCATGCCAATGAAAGCCTCATCAACAGCCAGCTTCATGAAGTCGGGATGGTCCAATTT
>JAYEOJ010000179.1:0-4018 GCA_034722835.1 Bacteroidota bacterium
TCCCGTATCTCTAAGGGTATGGAAATGGGCGAGGCCGAAGCTGAAGCTGAAGCAGAAGCAGAAGCAGAAGCAGCAGCAGAAGCAGCTGAGGGAGCTGAAGGAGCAGAAGCAGAAGCTGAAGATTCAGGTTCAGACGATTAATAAACTCCTATGAAATACCTGGTTGCAGGATTAGGAAACATAGGATTGGAGTACGCACATACGCGTCATAACATAGGATTTGATATATTGGATGCCCTTGCCGGGGCGTCCAATATTTCGTTTAAGGACAAGCGTTACGGTTTTGTCAGCGAGATGAAATACCGGGCACGCACCTACGTTCTGCTGAAGCCATCCACTTATATGAACCTGAGTGGCAATGCGGTCCGCTACTGGCTCAAAAAGGAGAAACTCCCTGTTGAGAATCTCCTTGTGGTGGTGGACGACATTGCGCTGCCATTTGGAACACTTCGTTTGCGGGCCAAAGGAGGCGATGCCGGTCACAACGGTCTAAACCATATTCAGACCATTCTGGGGACTACAAATTATGCACGATTGCGCTTTGGAGTCGGGAATGACTTTTATTCCGGGCAGCAGGTGGATTATGTACTGAGTGGATGGACCGGTGAACAGGAGAAGGTTCTGCCCGAACGGATTGAGATGGCAGGGGATATTATCAAGTCGTTTGGTGTCATAGGCCTTCAACGGACTATGAATATGTATAACAACAAATAAGCTCAAGCTTTTTTATTAACTTTCCTATCCCTTCTAACACCCCAAACATTGTGAATTATGCTTAAAGAGTTAATTCTGAAAAACCGTTCCTATCGTCGTTTTGATCAGTCGGAAATTGTTCCCATGAGGTTACTGCGTGCTATGGTTGAGGCGGCCCGCCTGTCCGGTTCTGCACGAAACATGCAACCGTTAAGGTATATGCTGTACAACGACTCAGAATCCTGTGGAAAGATATTCCCCACCCTGGCCTGGGCGGGTTATTTGAAGGAATGGCCCGGCCCGGGAGACGGGGAGAGGCCCTCGGCCTATATCGTGCAGCTGGGCGACCTGGAACTGAGCAATGACTGGTGGTGTGATGATGGCATTGCTGCCCAGAGCATGCTGCTTACAGCGGTTGAACAGGGATTTGGCGGATGCATCATTGGATCGGTTCAACGGGAAAAGCTTCGGGAGATATTAAACATACCGGAACGCTATAAGATCATTCAGGTACTGGCCCTGGGCATGCCAGCCGAGGAGGTGGTGATTGATGAGATCGTTGATGGCGATATTAAATACTGGCGCGATAAAGATGATGTACACCATGTGCCCAAAAGGGGATTGGACCAATTAATCGTGAATTTTAGCTGAGCACAGGGCCATGACGAAACTAAGCGTAAATATCAATAAGATTGCCACCCTCCGGAATGCCCGCGGAGGAAATGTCCCGGATGTGCAAAAGGTGGCAGTCGACTGTGAGCATTTTGGAGCGCAGGGCATCACCGTGCATCCCAGGCCAGATGAGCGGCATATCAGGTACAACGATGTAAGGCTGTTAAAACCCCTGGTGACTACCGAATTTAATATTGAAGGCTATCCATCAGAATCCTTTATCGCCCTGGTGACAAGTGTGAAACCCCACCAGGTAACTCTGGTCCCGGATCCCCCCGGAGTTTTAACCTCTTCGGCCGGATGGGATACCCTGGATAACCACGACTTCCTGGTGGAAGTAATAGGTGAATTCAAGAAGCACGGCATTCGTACCTCGATTTTTGTGGGAACCGAAGAGGAGATGATTGAGGGAGCTGCAAAAATTGGCACCGACCGGGTGGAGCTATATACGGAGCCCTATGCCAAACAATATCCGGAGGACCCCGGGGCAGCCATAGCACCATTTGTGAAAGCGGCTGAATTGGCCCGCAAACTGGGACTGGATCTGAATGCCGGGCACGACCTGGATTTGCAGAACCTGCGCTGGTTCAGGCAACAGATCCCGTGGATCAAAGAGGTCTCCATCGGGCATGCCCTGATCTCCGATGCCCTTTATTTCGGCCTCCAGAACACCATCCAGATGTACCTCCGCCAACTCCGGGATTAATATCCCCGCTTGGCTGATGAGTGATTGATTCATCACATAAAGTTTAGTTAATTTAGGTTACATCCAGCATATTTTTCGATGTGTTATTTGGCGAATGTTACCTATTTAGCTAACTTTGCCATGGAGCCGAATGAATATAAAAGGGAGATTATAGTATTCAAGGAATTCTTCTGGGATTTTTATGGGAAGTTAAATCACAGGGCTCAGAAGAAGATTGAATGGACTCTTGGTTTAGTCAGGGATTTGGAAATTATACCTTCTAAATATTTCAAATCGATATCTGGTACCCAAGGATTATTTGAAATTCGAGTTCAATATGGGAATGATGCTTACAGGATTTTTTGTTTCTTGAATGAGAGTCGTTGTGTTGTTTTACTCAATGGATTTAAAAAGAAAACAAACCGTACTCCAAAGCGGGAGATTGAAAGAGCCATAAAACTCAAAGCAGACTATTTTAATGAAAAAAGAGATAGATTTTAATAAGATACACTCATTTAATGAACTCCTTGATGCTAAGTATGGTAAACAAGGTACTCGCGATCGGGATTTATGGGAGCAGGAGTATGAAGCTTTTAAAATCGGAGTGATCATTCATGAAATGAGAAAGAGAAGGAATTTGACCCAACAGCAATTGGCTGATAAATGTGGGACAACCAAATCATATATTAGTAGGATTGAGAATGATGCCAGTGATATCAGACTTTCGACCCTGATGCGGATTATCCGATTGGGTTTGGATGCAAATTTGCATCTACATATTGAATAAGTTAGTTAAATATGATAATAGCCGAACAGAAACGTAAAGAGAATATAGCTGAATACCTGCTCTACATGTACCAGGTTGAGGACATGATACGGGCCAATAAACTGGATCTGGATAGTATAGAATCTACCCTGATCTCCAAGTTCGAGGTGCCTTATGAGGTGAAGCGGGAAATGAGGGAGTGGTACAAAACGCTGATCACCATGATGCACGATGAACAAAAGGAGACGTCGGGTCATCTTAAAATTCTGGAGACCACGGCGGAGCAACTCAGTGAGTTGCATCACCAGCTATTGAACCAGGGGATCGATAACAGTTATAAAGTAGCTTACAACAAAGCCAAGCCACATATTGAGGCGCTTCGTATGCGATCAGGTCACAGCAAGGTAAGTGATATCCAGGTGGCGCTAAATGGTCTCTACGGGTTGTTGATCCTGAAGTTGAAGAAGACCCTGATTACCGAAGAGACCACCCATGCCTTTGATGCCATCAGGGAACTGGTGGCCGAACTCTCCTCCAGGTATATGGAGCAAACAAATTAAGCATTCAGCGGTCTTAAGATCCATGGAACTTTTCTTCAGAAAATATGGGGAGGCGGCCCCTCCGCTGGTGATTGTGCACGGACTCTACGGTTCGTCCGACAACTGGGTGTCCATCGCCCGGGATCTGACCGACCGCTTCGAGGTGTATGTGGTGGATCAGCGGAATCACGGGCAATCGCCACACGATCCCCTACACGATTATCCCTCCATGCGGGAGGATCTTCGGGAACTGATGGATGCCCAGGGGATCAAAAAGGCCGTGCTCATCGGGCATTCCATGGGAGGCAAGACGGTCATGAGTTTTGCAGAAGCATGGCCCGAAAGAGTTCAGTCGCTGATCTCAGTGGATATTGCACCCAAATCCTATCGCAATCTGGCCCTGGCATCGCGCACCGCCGCTAATCACAGCAATATGATTGAGGCCATGATGAAGGTTGACCTTTTAAAGATAAACTCAAGGGAGGAGGCTGACCAGGCGCTTGCAAGATCCATTGGTTCGGAACGGATCCGCAGTTTTCTGTTGAAAAATCTACGAAGAAATGGGGATGGAGCTTTCAGCTGGCGGATCAATCTGGAAGCCATCTCCGGAAACCTGGAGGCGATTTTTGAAGGCATGGACCGGAAGGCCATTGCAGCGAGGGG
>JAYEOJ010000180.1:0-4001 GCA_034722835.1 Bacteroidota bacterium
ACGGATCCCGTATAAGACCGGGGAAGTGGCCCGCGACCTGGAAGGTGTCATGCAGATGGAAGCTGTGGCCTGTAAGGACTGGCTCACCAACAAGGTGGACCGCTCGGTGACAGGCAAGATTGCCCGTCAGCAGTGTGCAGGCGAACTGCAACTCCCGCTGAACAACCTGGGTGCCGTGGCACTGGATTACCAGGGCAGGAAGGGATATGCCACCTCCATCGGTCATGCACCGGTTGCCGCCATGGTTGACGAAAAGGCCGGAAGCGTGCTCTCCATAGCCGAAGCCCTGACCAACATTGTCTGGGCCCCCATGCCCGACCGTATTCGAAGCATCTCTCTCTCGGCCAACTGGATGTGGCCCTGTAAAAACGAGGGAGAGGATGCCAGGCTCTACCATGCAGCCAGAGCAGCCAGTGACTTTGCCGTCGCCCTGGGAATCAATATCCCCACCGGAAAGGATTCCCTCTCCATGACCCAGAAGTACGACAAGGAGGTGGTCTATGCCCCGGGTACAGTCATTATCTCCGCAGCCGGTGAGGTAAGTGATATCCGGAAAATTGCGGAACCGGTTCTTCATCCCGACCCGGAGAGCAGGTTGATCTATGTGGACCTGGCCAAAGATGAGTTTAAACTGGGAGGAAGCTCCTTTGCCCAGTACAAGAACAGGCTGGGTACCGCGGCACCCACCGTTAACGATCCTGCCTACTTTGTGAAGGTATTCAACCTGCTTCAAAACCTGATCGATGAGGATCTCATCCTGGCGGGTCATGATGTTTCGGCCGGTGGACTGATCACCACGATTCTGGAGATGTGCTATTCCAACACATCCGGGGGTGCAGAAGTTGACATTACGGGGATTCCCGGTGAGACCGTACAGGTGCTCTTCAGTGAGAAGCCCGGAGTGGTGATCCAGGTGAACAATCCGCATGTAATTGCAGCCCTGCTTGAGAAAGAGGGGATCCAGCACCACCTTATCGGGCGACCGGTTGAAGGAAGGAAAATGACGGTATGCACCAAGGAAGAAAACCTGAACCTGGATATTGATCACTACCGCGACCTCTGGTTCCGGACCTCCTACCTGCTCGACCGGAAACAGTCGGGCAAAGAGCTGGCCAAAGAGCGTTTTGATACGTATAAGACAAACAGGCTCGAACTCAAACTGGGCGATTTCAAGGGCAGCTATAAAAGCCTGGGGATTGATCCGCTCAGGCGCACCGAAAGCGGGGTCAGGGCAGCCATTATCAGGGAGAAAGGGGTCAATGGCGACCGTGAGATGGCTCATGCCCTGTACCTGGCAGGATTTGATGTGAAGGATGTGCATATGACCGACCTGATCACAGGACGGGAAACACTGGAAGAGGTGCAGATGATTGTTTTTGTTGGCGGCTTCTCAAACTCTGATGTGCTTGGTTCGGCAAAAGGCTGGGCAGGGGCGTTCAGATACAATGAGAAGGCCCGAAAGGCCCTGGAGAACTTCTATGCCAGGGAAGATACCCTGAGCCTTGGGGTTTGTAATGGCTGCCAGCTGATGATTGAGCTGGACCTGGTGGTTCCCGGCCACGATCCGTCCCCCACCATGGCACACAACGCTTCAGGTAAATTCGAATCGGCCTTCCTGGGAGTCAGGGTTCAGAAAAGCAACTCTGTGATGCTGGGCTCTCTGGAAGAAATGAACCTGGGTATCTGGGTGGCACACGGTGAAGGGAAATTCGTGCTGCCAAAACCGGAAAAAGAGTATAACATCGTGGCAAAATACAGCCGTTCCTCCTACCCTGCGAATCCCAACGGATCCGATTACGATGTGGCTGCCCTTTGCTCACCAGACGGTCGTCACCTGGCCATGATGCCACACCTGGAGCGGGCCTACCAGGCCTGGCAGTGTGGCTACTACCCGGAAAAGCGCAGGCAGGATGAAGCTACCCCCTGGCTGGAAGCATTTGTGAATGCAAGGAAGTGGATTGAAAAGGCATAAGGCTGAAAGTACCGGTCCCGTTTAGCCCCTTATTTGTCCGTTTCACCTGCATTTTTCATCCCAGGGACGAACGTCCGTCCTATATTTGAACTTGCAATAGTTAATTATCAAAACTCAGGAAATGAAAAAAACGCTCATTCTATCAATTATGCTTCTGTGGATACTCCCCGAAGTGAAAGCCCAGGACCTTGCAGGTACCATTTCCTACCAGCAGGTTATACATTATAATTTTAAGAACATCAAAGAAGCTCATGGCGAAGACCAGCAAACCTCTGCCTGGCTTGCCTCACTTCCTGAAGAAACAAGCGCCGTACGGGTACTTAATTTTAATGCTGAGAAAGCCCTTTTTGAAGAGGAGGCATCTAAATCAGTACCTGCAGATCCTCGTCTGCAAAGGGCCATTATGTACGAAGGTATGCTGTCACCCCCACGTCCGCTTGTCCAAAAGGTATTCTATGACTTTGAAAAGAACCAGAAACTGCAGCAGGTGGAGTACCTGACCCGGCTTTTCCTGGTGAATTCGGAAATCGCAGCTGTACCCTGGAAATTGGGCAGCGAAAAGAAAAAAGTACTGGAATATACCTGTATGAAAGCTACGATGATCCTGGATGATCAGGATATTGTGGCCTGGTTTTCCCCCGAGATCCCGGTTCCGCTGGGACCTTCCGTTTTCAGTGGCTTACCGGGTCTGATCCTGGCCGTGGAACGCAATGGAGAAACAGCCTATGTAGCCAGCTCGGTACAGCTTGCTCCCCCGGCAG
Source organism: Bacteroidota bacterium (assembly GCA_034722835.1). Taxonomy (GTDB): domain Bacteria; phylum Bacteroidota; class Bacteroidia; order Bacteroidales. Next base: position 2,734 of record JAYEOJ010000180.1, read on the forward strand.
AAGAAGCCATGATAAAACCTGATAAGGGCAGTAAAGTCAGCGTGGAAGAATTTGCCGCCATCCAGGAAGAGAAGGGAAAGGAATGGGAGGAGAATAAAAACAGCGACGACCTCAATCCGCATCGATAAGATAAAGAACAATAGCGTGAATACCAAGATCCTGATTTTTATTCTGCTTTCTGCAAGCTTGAAAGTCCGGTCCCAGGCCTCCCTGGGAGGAAGCGTGGTCTATACCCGGACCACCACCTATGATTTTCAATCCACAGGCAATGCCGAATGGGATGCCTATGCAAAGACCCTGCCCGGCGAGGGTAAATTCCAAAAGCAACTGTTATTCACCTCTGAAAGCTCCCTGTATAACGAAGCCCCTATTTCCGAGGAGTCCCTTCCCCCTGAACATCAGAAGGCCCTGTTCTTTGTGAATTTCGGGAAAGTTCCCAAACCCACTCTTAAGCAGTTGTTTATTGATTTCGAAAAGGAGGAGAGCTGTGTCTTGCTGGAGTTTATGACAAGAGAGTTCCGGGTGGAAGACTCCCTGGAAAACAGGGCATGGAAACTGCAAACCGAACGAAAAAAGATCGGTGAGTATACCTGCATGAAGGCCACTGCCATTCTGGATGGAGACGAGATCACAGCCTGGTTCACCCCTGAAATACCGGTGCCGGCCGGACCGGCAGACTACTATGGCCTTCCCGGACTGGTTCTGGCGGTGGAACGCCTGGACGAAACTATTTTCCTTGCCACCTCGGTGGACCTGAATGCTCCGGATCCGGAACTACTGGTCCCGCCCGATGCCGGTAAACGTACCTCTCCGGAAGACTTTGACAAGATCGTGGAAGAGAAAGTGAAAGAGTATAAACAAAACGCTCCCTCCAAATCCAGTTACTATCAGAAGTAGAATGAATTTTTCACATGCACATAGGAAGGCCATTGGAATGATCCTGGCCCTGGCCCTGTCAGCTCCAATACTGGCCCAGTATAAGCTGGCAGGAAGGGTAAGTGACCAGCAGGAGGAGGCCCTGAGCTATGCCACTGTAGCTCTGCTGAATCCCACAGATTCCATCCTGGTCTATTTCGGGGTTACCGATGGCCAGGGGGCCTTTAAAATAGTGAACATCAAAAAAGGAGACTACCTGCTGCAGTACTCATTCGTGGGCATGGAAACCTTCTACAGGGGAATCTCCATCCCGGCCCCGGATGAAGGTAAGCTGGGAAACCAGGTTCTGGCTCCCAACCCACTGGAAGAAGTAACTGTCATAGAGGACTATG
>JAYEOJ010000181.1:0-3996 GCA_034722835.1 Bacteroidota bacterium
AACAGATCCAGGCACAGGGTAGCCAGACCTGCTATGGATGCCCCGAGGGCGAAGGCTTTCCATGGAATTTCAGCAAAACAGTCACTTCGTATGACCGATGCCAGTACGATCTGGGCCCCGGTATGCTTCTCAACTTCAGCGATGCGCCTGTCGAGCAGGGTGCGGTCAGTTTCTGTAAGAATTTGTTTCATCTTACTAAAGTTATTGTTATTATTTTGCGGTGTGCAGGATTGTGGAAAACAAAAACCTCCCTTACAGGAGGTTCTGTGCTCATGATAGTGGAGCTTGTGGCCATGGCAGCATTGGTCACTAAAAAACCGACTACCTATTTCTTTATCAGCTTTTTATAGTGGTCCTCCCCCTCAGTGGTAGTAAGTTGAAGAATGTATATGCCTGCACTTTCATCCTCAAGATTCAATGTAATGCTCTTCGAAGGAATATTAGTAAATTCTTTCAATAGAGCTCCATTTACACTTAGAAGCCTGATATGGCTGACCTCAGAGTTCAGATATTCAAAATCCACCTGAGTTTCTGAAAGAACAGGATTTGGGAAAATCGTAATAGATCCTGAATCATCCAATTCCCTATCTTGAATACCTAAAGGATATCCCTCAAGGACCTCGTAACTGAACCACTTGGTACTATCCGCGTCAAATACCCAGAACAGACGATTTGCCCAGGTAATATTAACCGTACTTGCAGGAAAAGCTGTTGCAGGCAATTGCGAATGACCAACATACTCGCTCAACCTGTTCAGGAATACACATCGAAGATTAGCATAATCATACATGCCGTATTCCATATCCTCAATACCGGTGTAAAACGCAGTCCAGGTATTAAGCACTGTACCTGGAGGTAATCCCGAAATTACAGCCGAACCCTGCAATTGATCATCTAGACGACTGTAGCGGAATATATTTCCATCATAATGGTATATCAACTCATAATTTGCCGTGTCCAGATCCCCAACGCTCTGCACATCTGGTTGCGTGTTAGCCGCCACAATGGATCCACCGGCAGTTGCTGCGCCCGTAAAGGGATCAATTGTTCTGGAATATATTCCTGCAGAACTATAACCGTTACCTTCAAATGTAAATAAGAGAGGATTCCACCAGGCACCGCGATAATCGAACCCTGAAACCACTGAGCCAAGCAGCTCTCCGTTAGCACTATAGCTATCCACGTAATAACTGCCTGAACCGGCATTTACACTGTAGTATACTCCCTTCAGAGGATTGTAAGCCAAAGCGCTCCGGTTTGTTGTACCGGTAGCGCTTGCTTCCAGACTTAAATCGGTTTGTTCAGCATTCTCCAGGATTGTAACCTGAGCATTTCCATTCGTCCAGAAAAGGAATAAAGCACAAATGCCAAACAGGTAGATAGGTTTGTAGATTTTTTCCATAAGAAGTTGATTTAGTGTGAGTATACAAGTTACGTTAAAATTGGACAACATCCAGAAAACTTAGTTATAATAATGTGTTAAAACTAGGACACGGAAGTAAGTCCCTACATCAACCTGACCAGCATAGCCGTGACGGCACTGGCCAGTAAAAATTCCAGGTCCGGATCCAGACCAAAGCTCATCCAGATATACCACCGGTTGGCAGGCAGGACCTGTACGGCGGCCAGGCATTTCTCATCCAGCCAGAACTCATATCCCAGTACGGGATTTATAAAGGAGTTCTTTCCTTTTTCATTTACATTTATTTCCACGATCTCGATCATTGTCTTGTTATCCGACAGAATTCCGCGGAATACGGTATGATCGTCCGTTTGATAGATGCCATCCACTTCAGCCGACACCGGATAGATGGCAACCAGGGTCCAGGGATCGGTGCCAGAAGAGAAGGAAAAGGCACATTCAAATATCCCTTCCCCATTTTTTACCTCAGCATCCGACCACGGGGTGAAGGTTCTTATGATCCAGCTGCCCCCATCGATTTCCACATTTTCAGCCACAGCAATACTGGCAAAGGCGGTATCCGCCTTATCGTTTGTGAAAACAAAGGACTTGCTGGTCGACATTTTAATGGATGAATTATCGCTGAACAAGGGTGACTTCTGGGTCGTTTTCTCCCATCCCCCCTTTCCTGAAATGACCTGGTAGGGACCGAACTCATATTTTCCAACGCTGCTTAATCCTTTTCGCTTAGCCTTCAACTGCTGACTATTTGACTTCAGGTTCTCGTCTATTTGAATTAATTTCTGTGCAGAGGAAGAGTTGACAAAAGTCAGCTGGAAGCCAAAGATCATTAAGACAATACGAATACTGGTTTTCATGGTGTTTGGATTTGTATATGGTTGATTAACAAAGCGTATAAGATTCCCAATAACTTCTGATTCTTTTGACAAAATGTTTGGGTTTTTCAACATACAGCGTCTCATAGACTTTCCTGGAGTCAGACTTTGCGTTCTGCATTTCCTCCCTGAGTCCGTTTAACAGGATTCCCAGCTTCTTTTGAGTGAGTTTATTTTCCTCCGCAATCTCCTCTATGGTGGTACAGGCAATATGAAGGTCGTTGTAGTATCCAAGATTTTCAGTGAGCTCTTCCATAGTGGTGCTCATTGCTTTAAATAGTTCCCTGGAGATGGTCCTGAGATAAGATAGTTGAAATTGCAGGTATTTAGCCCTTTTCCGGAAGGCATGAACTTCATAGGGATCAGCTTCCTGACTAAATATAGTTTTTCCCATCTCCCTTCCCTGTCTGTATATTCTGGACAATCCTCCTTCGATGATCTCAAATCCTTCGCCAGCCAATTCAAATTGTTGAATCTGTGCTGCCTTTAAACGGGTGTACCTGGAGATATCCTCAGCTTTGTCTGTTTTAAGAAAGCGCTTCATCTCCAGATTATAATTCGTCTTTGCAATTTCAATAATACGGGTAAACCAGGTCTTGCTGCCATACTCCGGGTAGCGTTTAGAGAGTCTTTTGAATAACTTGTATTGAACATCCGCATCCCTGATCTGCGACAGTTCCCTTTGCATATCCCTCAGGCTGATATTCTCCCTGTAATAAGATGCATATCCCATTGCGTCACGCATTAACCGCAGTATCGCCCTGCACTTTTTATAGGATTGTCTTGCTTCGTGGATGGCTTTCCCGGCATCTTTCGGAGAAGGACTAAACAGATTACTGACATACAACAACTGAATCTCAAGTGTATTTTTCAGTTCATATGCCGTATCTGCCGAAGATCCGATTCTGAATCTCTGTTTCTTCATGAGATATCCTATCTCAAATTATGGTATTAATGCCAAGGGACCAATAAGTTACTCATAAATTCAGTAATCGCAGGATCAAACAGACACAAAGTTGCTATTCCGGTAAAGAGCTTGAATTGGATGCTGCCCTTGCCTAACTTTGTTTGGGGATGAAACCATTACACTCAGTTCTGCTATTAGGAGTATCGCTATTCCTTCTGCAAGTAAAAAATGTACGTTGCCAGAATAGTGATAAGCTAGTAAATCCCATCAGTATCGGGATCCGTGGACACTATGGTTTTATTATTCCACACTCGAAGGCCATTTCCGAAATATCCAATTCAAATCCATGGGGAATTGAGGGTGACCTGGCCTGGCATCTGATGCGGGAGAGAACCTGGAAATACTGCTATTGCTATCCACGCACCGGTCTTTCTCTGAACTATTTCAATTTCAACCTGCCGGAAGTTCTGGGGCAATCGCTTGCGCTCTACCCTTATATTGAGCCCTTTATACGGCCACAAAAAAAATTCAGTATTTCCTTCCGTTTTGGTATAGGACCTGCCCTGGTTACCCGGGTTTATGATGCCGAAACCAATCCGGACAACTTTTTCTTCAGCAATCACCTGAGTTTTATTGCCATGCTGAATGTTGCCCTTAATTATCGCTTGAGCAGCAGGATCTCAGCCCGGGCAGCCTTCAATTACAACCATATTTCAAATGGGGGAATAAGCCAGCCAAATACAGGGATGAATTTTCCTACATTGAATGCTGGAATTGATTATAGTCTTACG
>JAYEOJ010000182.1:0-3992 GCA_034722835.1 Bacteroidota bacterium
GGAAAGGACTTATCCTTCGGGACAAATTTCTTATGAAAGAGCACTTCCCCATGATGCGATAAAGCAAAGTAGTAGGTGCGTCGCAGCAAAGATTCTGCATTTGTTACTACTCTGAAGTGGAGATCATTTGTAGTTGCTTTTTCGAATTCAAGTTTGATGCCTGCTGCAACAACATCATCAAATATATAGGAGTATTCAGGATACCCTTGTACACTTGCACTGTAAGTCTCTCCTTTTTTGGGAGATAATTGAGCCAGGGCCATTCCTTTGTAGCTGGTAGTAAAAGCCGCCACTGCCTCACCCCTGCTATTATGAATTTCGCCCTGCACTGTTATTCCCTGTCCATTGCTATCAATGGCCTTGATGCCGAGCGTATTCACATGCCCTTCTAATAGCATCCCTCCTTCCGGCAGAAAAGCCACATTTATATCCTGGGCTAAGACTGGGTCAGGAGGATCGGCTCCTTCAACAAAGCTTTCCAGCTTGGAAATTATTACCTGTTTGTAAAAGAAGGCATCCTCTCCGATCTGTTTCTGGATATCGGTGAAGGCACGCAACATGTAGTTCCCGGGCTCCATGAAACCCGGCAGATCAATGGCTCCGTCAGCTGCACCATTATCGATGGGTACCACCAGATCCAATACAGATTGCCCTGCTTCATTGATTACATCCACATACATGCTTATTAATCCGGGAACGAACTTATTGGACTGTCCATCAAGGTAATATGCTTTATACCAGATGGTGTCGCCAAGGAAATACTGATCCCGGTCGGTATGTATATAGAGCTTCCTGCTAACAAGTGTATCTTTCGGGACGGAGCTGCTTTCAAAAGCTTGGGAGAGGGTGGTATTTGGAAGAAAAGATATAAGATATATTAGAACGATAAAGAATCGTATTTTTTTCATTTTCGAAGTAATATTGGGGCTATTGGTTGCTAATCAAGTTGCAAATTTCGGGCCGGAAATGATTCTTCAATATGCCAGGCAACATCAGACTACTCGCCCGCCACTTAAGAATTGGGGGCAATGATGTGGAATTTCCAGGATATGCTTCTTATCCGGCCGAGACATCCATACCAAATATCTCACTTGGCAGACCATCGATCTCGCCCACCTTTTCGGATGTAAATCCCATGTTGATTAAGATCTTCCTGGATGCCTTATTATCGGGATCAATATTGGCATAAACCCGCTTCAGATGAGGATATGTTTTTGCAATATCAAAGAGGATCTTGGCAATTTCAGTTCCATATCCCTTTCCCCAGAACTCAGGAAGAAGCATAAATCCAAGTTCGGCCTCATTCAGTTTCTCCGGTGTAATCTCCAGTTTTGCCATCCCCATCAATTTAGAGCCTGTTCGCTCCAGGACCTTATAGCTTCCGAACGATTTATGAAGAGCACTGTTCCTGAGTAGCTCATTGAATTTCTTCAGAGCTTCCTCTTTCGATAGCGCCCTTTCGGTAATCCTGGCCATGATCTTTTCATTGCTTACCATGGCGTAAAAGGCATCAAAATCATGAGGCTGCATCTTTTCCAGGTAGATTCTACGTTTCACGAATATTATGGTTGGGCAATTGTTTGAAGCGTTTATACATCCAGTGTAAGTGTGAGATGACCACCAAGTCCTTCTTTAATAATCCTGATGAGAGTGGATAAGCGAATATCACTTGCATCATTCTCAATCCTGGATATATAATTCTTGGTCGTACCTACTTTACTGGCAAGCTCAGTTTGAGTAAGATGCTTTTTCTTTCTTGCTTCTTGAATGAGAATACCAATTTTAAAGGCTTCGAATTCCTGTTCAAACCTATCTCTTTTCGGAGTTCCTTGCTCACCGTATTGTTCATCAAGATGATCTCCATATGAGGTGAGGCTCCTATTTGCTTTTTTGCTCATAATATTCTTTCCTCAATTGGTTAGCTTTTGCAATCTCTTTCAATGGGATTTTTTGTGTTTTTTTCTGCATACCGTGCAATAAAATAATTAAACTCCCATCATCGAAGAAACAGAAAATCCGGAATATATTTCTCCGGACCATTACCCGGATCTCATATAACCCAACGGTTCCTTTAATTTTCTTAAAGAATTTCGATGGCACGACATCCAGATCACAAACCAGACCAATGACCCAATCAACTTTCTTCTTCTCCTCCATATCCAGAGTTATGTAGAACTCCTGGAAATGCTTGCCGTAGAGATATACTTTCCTTCTGGCTTTCATTTGCAAAGTTACCTAATTAGACAACCTAATCAAAACAAAATTCTGAAAAAATGAATAAGTATCTATTCGTAGATATTTATAAATACCGTATATCAGCGAGAAGAAAGACTACGAGTCAGTTAAGGATCTGAAAAAAGGAGCAGTGCATTTAATTCTTCTTCCAACCCGCATAGATCACCGTAATGGCTCCTCCCAGTACCGAGAGGGCACCGAAGATGCTTAGCAGGGAGAAGGCTTCTGGCTCAATCCAGGAGACATTCATTCGGGTCAGGATGGCCATGGTGACAAAGGTAATGATGGGATTAAGCGTGATGATCACACTGACCCGTGTGGCTTCGGTTAGTTTGATGGCCAGGGCCAGGGAACCATAGGCCAGTACAGTGTTCAATCCCAGATAGAGCAGGATGTACCAGTTGACGGCCGGCATTCCTCCCAGCTGTGAAAACTTGACCAGCGGAGCCAGGGCAAGCGCGCAGGCCCCGTATATGAAGAGGTTTAACTGGTTGGGACCAATCTTTTTCAACAGGGCCTTCTGAGCCGTAGCAAAAGCAGCCCAGGAGAGTCCCCCGCCAAGAACCAGCAACATCCCGCGGGTGAAATTCTCTGAACCAGCAGTAAGATCACGCAATTGCTCCGAATAGAACAATCCAATCCCGGCCAGTACCAGGATAAATCCCACAATATGACGCCAGTTCACATGCTCCCGGAAGATGATAATCCCTGAGAGGGCAAAACTTACAGGGGCGATCTGGATAAATACCTGGGAACTGGATGGAGATACATGCTGGATGCCTGCGATAAAACCTGTGTAATTCCCCGCCAGAAACAGGGCCGCCAGCAACAACAGAAAGGGCGGACGTTTAAATATGGTGAAATCGGCCCGCCTGAAAATCAGGGTCCATGCAGCCAGGGTAGAAAAGGCGATGGCAAACCTGAACCATACCACCGTAACGGGGGCTAATTCATAGGTGATCACCTTCAGTATGATGGCCATAAATCCCCACAGCGAAGCCGTGAGCATGGCATAGATTGCTCCTTTCCTGTTATCGTTTCCCATCCTGGTCTATTTGAATCCGCTGTCCGCTTGCCGGCACCAATATATCCCCGGAAAACTCTGCTTGTTCAGCTGTTTCAGATGCCCAGTCCTGCAGGCCTCTGCTTGTAAGGATCTCCTCCCCGCTGTATTTCATGTCCTCCGCACCGCTGTAGTGAACCAGCATGACCTTATTGGCATCGATCCGTTCAAGAAACTCCAGGATTGTCAGGGGTACTTCCCTTTGATTCCACACCGTCTCCAGATCTGACAAATAGGCCCGGTTCTTTTCACTGATACCCTCCTGAACATGTGGCCCTGAAACCTTCTCCCAGCTTAGCTCCATGGCAAAGGCTTCCAGTATTTCGCTTCGGATCAGGGGATCCTCAGGCGATCCTGCAAAACTCCAGTGCTTGGTCCGGGGCCAGGGAAAGCGGTTGTTGGTGTCCACCACCAGCAAATCCACTCCCATTAAAGATGCATAATCCTCCTTCCTCAACATGGGAGCAAGAAGATCCCCGGTAAACAGGATCTTGCGCTCATCGTGTTCAAACAACAACATGGATGCCCCCACGGCGCTCTGTCCGTGGAATGCAGGAAAGGTGGTGAGGTGGAAAGGCATCTCCTCACATGGAGCGACCGTTTCGCCAAACTCCAGTTCCCGGTGCTCGATCATATCCTCAAGGTGTGGATAAGACCGAACCAGGAAGCGGTATACCGGGAGGGTAGCATAAAT
>JAYEOJ010000183.1:0-3984 GCA_034722835.1 Bacteroidota bacterium
CAAGTTCAATATGACCCTCCCAGGGATAAACCGATTGCTGTGAAATAATAAGCTCGCCCTCTTCTGTTTCTATGCTAAGCTCACTATTCATGAACAGGTTCACATAGAGATCCGATCCCCTGCTGGCATATGCATACCCGGCCACCGAAGGAACAAACCTGGAGAGGTTGGACGGGCAGCAGGAACAGGAAAACCAGGGTGAGCGTCCATTTACCCCCTGGTTAAAGGTGGCCTCCCCATCATGTTGCAGGGTGTTGGGATAAAAGAAGAGCCGGCCGTCCAGTGATAAGCCGGAGATGACCCCGTTATAGAGGGAGCGCTCCAGCACATCCATGTACCTGGAGTCGCCGTGAAGCAGGAACATCCGGTGGTTCCAGTAGACATTGGCAATAGCCGCGCAGGTCTCATTGTAGGGCTGGTTGGGAAGGTGGTAATTTTTACCATAGGCTTCCCCATGACGACTGGCCCCCACACCTCCCGTGATGGAGAGTTTCTTTTTCACCACATTGTCCCAGAGATGCCCGATTGCTTTCAGGTAGGCACTGTCGCCGGTAAGAGCCGCCACATCGGCCATGGCACTGTACATGTAGTTGGCCCTGACTGCATGCCCAACAGCTTCTGTCTGTTCCGTTACCGGCAGGTGGGCCTGACTGTACTCCACATCCAGTACATCGGCCCGGATATCCAGCAGGTGTTTGGCCAGCTGCAGGTAGCGCTCATCTCCGCTAACCCGGTACAATTTTGCCAGTCCGATCTCAATTTCCTGGTGACCGGGCACATAATTGTTACCCTGTGTTATGCAAACATCGTAGATCAGATCTGCATTCTTAAGTGCCACATCCAGAAATGTCCTGCTGCCCGTAGCCAGATAGTGGGCAACCGCCGCTTCATACATATGTCCCACGTTGTAAAACTCATGACTGCTGTTGGATGTCTCAATCCACCTCCCCTCGTCGCTATAGGTACAACAGTGAAAATCAATGTACTCATTGGCTTTCAGGGTCCACGCCGTATAGAGGTACCCATCATCTTCCTGCGCTCCGGAAACGTAAGAGACCAGTGTGTCCAGGTAGGCAGCCAGCTCCGGATCATCCTCGATCATCAGTGCATAGGCTGCACCCTCCATGATCTTGTAGAGGTCCGAATCATTAAATCCGTAGTTCCCCTGGAACTTCCCCTCCTTCAATCCTGACGCGAAAATAAAGTTGTCGATCCTTCCGGTCTCCTCACACTTCTGAAAGGCAAAGGGGATGGTGGCATCATGTACCGTCTCCACCCAATCTTTCCAGAATCCACTTTGCAGGTGTACATGTGTGAAATCCACCGGGGTGATGGGATAGTCCTTGCTGCTTTCAGAGGGAGTTGACTCACAACTGCTCAATCCGCATACAAGGAACAATAAGATGAGATAAATTGAATTCAGTTTCATGGCTTTTAGTTACATTGAACTTCAGAATCGGATATAATTTACCAATAATATCATTCATACAAAAAACATGAAAGCGAATCCTCTTTTTATTGCACTTTTAGGGATCCTGATAGTATCAGTTCATGCTGTATATGCCATCCCAACAGAAGAAAAACCAAGGGTTATTGTACTTACCGATATTGAAAATGAGCCTGACGATGCACAATCGCTGGTCAGATTCCTGACCTACAGCAACCAGTTTGATGTGGAGGGGATCATCGCTACCACTTCTGTATGGCTTCGAAACAAAACGGCTGAGTGGCGCATCCATGAAATCCTGGAGGCCTATAAGGAGGTGCAGCCCAATCTGCTGAAACATGAGGAAGGGTATCCGTCCTATGAAGAACTGAAGGCCCTGACCAAAGCGGGCATTCCTGAATATGGCATGCTGGGTGTAGGGGAAGGCAAAGATTCGGAAGGATCCGACTGGATTATTGAGGCCCTGAAAAAAGATGATCCTCGTCCCCTCTGGGTTCTGGCCTGGGGCGGACCAAACTGCCTGGCCCAGGCACTCTGGAAACTGGAACAAAGCGAATCCCCTGAAGCTCTGGAATCATATGTAAAAAAGCTCCGGGTCTATACCATTTCCGACCAGGATGACTCAGGTCCCTGGATGCGGCGAAACTTCCCCGAACTATTCTATATCTGCACTCCGGGTTATGGACACGGTGGCCGGGAAGGCTATCACTTCGCCACCTGGAGCGGAATTTCCGGAGATAACTTTCATGGACGCTTCCCGGGAGGCGATAAGGAGGTGATCAGCAAGGAATGGATCCGGGAAAACGTCCAGGAAAACCATGGGCCACTGGGAACTGAATATCCGGATGTGGCCTACCTGATGGAAGGAGACACCCCTTCCTTCCTCTACCTGATCGACAACGGACTGGGGTGCAGCGAGCACCCCGACTATGGAAGCTGGGGCGGACGATATGAGTACTACGCGCCCAGAACTCAACTATACTTCTTCGAACCGGAAACCCGGCCCCTCTGGACCAATGCGATGGATGAAGTTTTCTCAAAAGTGGATCAACAGCATCATACGGGGAACCATGCCACCATCTGGCGCTGGCGGAAAGATTTCCAGAATGACTTTGCAGCCCGAATGGATTGGTGTACCATGAGCTATGATGAGGTCAATCATCCACCAAGAGTGGCTTTGGCGCATGACAGGATCATTGAAACGAAAGAAGGGGAGCAGGTGATCCTCAAAGCAGATGGGTGTACAGATCCGGATGGTGACGGGCTCTCCTACAGATGGATCTACTATCGCGAGGTGGGTAATTCCGTCTACTGGTTAAAGATGGAAAATGAACATTCGGAGGAATCCTCTTTTACCGCACCGGTCCTGGGCTTTCCCCAGGAAATGCATTTCATCCTGGCCCTTACCGATGATGGAACTCCATCCCTGACCCGTTATAAACGGGTGATAATAAAGGTCAGTCCTAAAATAGAATAGTAAAATCTGGAGATGGGTGATTAGACGGTGAAAACGCCTTCAATCTCTACCAGCAGGTTCTCGCGGCAGACATCCGACTCCAGGAAGAGAGATGATTTGCAGTTTAGTTCCGCTTCGCAAACCTTCTGAACTGCTGGAATGTCTTTCTTGTACTTCACATAGACCCTCAGGTGTGAAAACTGGATGGTATCCACATCAAAGTCAAGTCCAAGGTTCTCCTGGTTCTCTTTGGCGAATAGCCGTTTGATATTTTCAATGGTGGTCAGGGTCTGCTTCTCCACATCCCCCTCATGCACGGTCTTCTCTCCCAGGATGGAGGCGGTACCGGAAACATAAATATAGTTCCTGCTTCCAATGCTCACAAGCTTGGCCCGCTCAAATTTCGGGGTGCATTTCTGAACAGAATTTCCTTCCAGCACCTGCTTGGAATATTTATGAGCGTCTATCTGTCCCGGATTAGCAATGGGTTCTATGGAAATATTATCAGCATCTGAAACAGCAATAAAGCCAATAATTACACCTCCGGTATCCTGGCCTATGCCTGTGGCTGCCGGGTAGCCCTGTTCAAATTGAACCTGGTCGTAATACCTGGCCCGGACATCATTGAATTCCTGGTAATTCTGTGATGAGTCTTCTCCATCTGCAACAATGGCAATATCCTCAATATAGTTCCATTGCCTGATGATATTACGAATGGACAGCCCTTCCAGGTCCAGGATGGCACGGGCTGTTTCAAAGGCTCTTTCTGAAGCCTCACCAATGGTATCGTCCACAGTACCCATCAGGCCTGCACAATGCAGGGTCTTGTAGCCTTGATATTCAATAACGGTATAGTTTACACCGGAGAGGGATTTATAGGTCACCTTTTTATCATCAACCGCTTTTGTGCAGATCAGCTCCAGCACCACATCCAGGTTACCGGCGGGTGACTGTGCAACAATGCTGGTGGCAGGCAGGTTGGTACCACAATGGCTTAAAAGCTGTTTTCTGATTATGGATGAACGCTCTTCGTACTGATCCCGTGATTGTGCTGAAATAAAGAAGGTCTGCTGGGTGATCA
>JAYEOJ010000184.1:0-3969 GCA_034722835.1 Bacteroidota bacterium
GTCAAACTTTCCAAGGGATGTTCCTGCAGAATCAATCAGGGAGACCACCACATCGACCGAAAGCTGGTCGCATATCCCGTAAATAAATGCACCGGTGCTAAAGTCCAGATTGAAGGTATCCGGGCTTTCCAGCTCCAGGGTTCCTTCCACCACTTCTCCCAAACCCAGGTCGCCAGAAAAATCAACAGAGTCACTAAGGTTACAGGCAGCCATGAAGAGGGCCGCCACAAAGATCCATGCCAGTTTTTTCATTGATATGTTGCTTTAAGGTTTAACGTGTTACAAGGGCTTTTCTGACGCTGACCATGCCACAGGATTCCAGGTGGATAAAGTAGGCACCGGGAGCCAGGGATCCGGGATTCCATATTCGTTCATGGACGCCTTCCGGTAGTTCCTCATCGGCCACTATATCTACCAGTTGCCCCACCTGGTTGTAGATGATTAGCCGGGCATGTCCCGGTGCCGGAAGCCGGAAACTGAGAACGGCATCCTGGTTCACTGGATTGGGACGAATCTGCTCCAATCCGAAGTTCATTAGCGCTTTCTCAGTGGGAATGTCCACTCCACCACCGGATGAACCCACCAGGAAGTTCAGGCTCCATCCCTCCAGCACCCTGGTCGCTTTAACCCCGCCCGTTCCATGGTCCAGGACCGTGAGAATCCACTCGCCCGAGGGGTCGAGCGGCAAGAAGGTGCTCAGCGGTTCCTCCGACCGGTACCAATCGGAATAAGGGGCCCAGCCCCAATCCAGGGGCCTTCCCACCGAATCCAAAAGCAAGGTTTGGATGAAATTTTCCCCGGAGCGCTGCGGCTGGTCCACCAGGGTTACGGTAGTTCCGCCGTGGCTCAGGGTGATTTCCAGGTCACCCACCGAAGGGTGCAACAGGGTATCGATCATTACGGTGATTCCATATATTGCGTCTTTAGCCGGGGTAAAAACGATCGCATCCTGGGTGGGGGTTCCCGGAGTAATGGGCAGGCCGAGGCCCTCCCTGGGAATTTCCAGGAACTCTGTTTCGGAACTGTTATCCAGCTTCATCACATACACCTTGGGATTTTGTGACGCAGTCAATGAAGCGCGTCCGGCTGTTATGTAGCCGAAATCGGTCGTCCAGATCATATCCCGGATCCCGGCACTGTAAAAATCACCATAATCCTGCATCCAGAGTGAATCGAGCTCCACCGCATCGATCTTTAACAGCACCATTTGGCCTGTACTGGGAGTCGGATAAGCCGCCGCTGCCACCAGCAAATTACCGTCCCCTGTCAGGGTGATTTCGTTGGTTAAGTGCCTGGTGACACCCCCGTAGGTCTTCTCCCAGATTACATTACCTGAGGCATCCGCTTTCACCACGTAAATCTGGTCATGGAAAAATTCTGTTCCGGTCACTGGTACGCCTTTAGTTCCGGCCAGATAGACCGTATTCCCATAAATAGCTGCATCAGCGAACTCGTCCGAGTCCCCCTCTCCATAAAACCTGGTCCAGTCTAAAGTACGGTCCGCATTTAATTTCTGGAGGAACAGGTCAAACTTGGTATCGGTACCCTGGTTTGCAGTTCCACCCAGCAGGTAACCATCTCCGAATTGACTGATCCATGTGGCATACCCGCTCACGCCAACCGGAATGATCCTGATGTCAGGTGTATCCGCAAATACATATTTACCATTTTCATTTTTTACCATGCGGGTCACGAAAGACTGTTCTGTCCCGCCGCCATCTTCCGCGAAAGACCCTGCAATGATGTATCCGCCTTCTATAGCAGGCTGAATGCAGCGCCCCACGATCCAGTGCTGGTTATTGTTGAAGTAAAGCGAGTCAAATTGTACACTTCCATCACGCAGAATCTCCATCAGGAGCAATCCTGGCGGGCTGGCGGGACCGGTCAGGGTGGTGTCCCTGAAACCGGTAAGCAGGTAACTTGGTTGCGGAGTAATGATCATATCATAAGCCCCATGATCCCAGGGAATGCCTTCGGAGTTTTCTCCTCCAAAAGTCTGAGTAACATCTATCTCGTTTCCCTCCCAATCAACCTGCATTAGCATCACCTTATTGTAGCCATTCGTAGTTGTGATATTCGAATTACCAACTATCACAAAGTCATCGTAAGGAGACTGTTTGATATCATTTGCTGAATAGTTGCCCCGATCATTAGCGCTCGGGTAAAAACCGTCCCAGGTAACTTCGGGTGTCTGGGAATTAATTGAGATTGACAGAAACAGCATGGACAGGCTTAAAAGCCCCGGAAGTAGAATTTTTTTCATGATGGAATGCTTGAAAGATTGAAAGATTCAGCGCACGCACAATTCTGCCAGGCCAGCAGAACGGACAGAGGGTCAGTACTACTAATTTACGACGAAATCAAATATAAATCAAGTAATTGAACAGACTCGCAGGAAGAGTGAGATGCCAAATGTTGCTTTTCTGTGTTGCATTATGTAACTCACAAAGTGTAACTCACTAAATGTAAGTTACCACAGGTACTACAAAGGAATTTATTCCGGCTCCTGGTCCTTGTTCATTACCACATGCAGGGGCATCACAAATGCAATGCCCGCATCCTTCAGCGCTTTCTGCACCTGCTGGTTCACCATGCTTTTGCAGTCCAGGATATTTCCCGATGCCCAGTAATAGAGGGCAAATTCAAACTCCTTGTCCTTGATGCCATGGAAATAAGCTTTGGCTTCGGGTTTTTTCATGACAAATTTCACTTCTTCGGCTGCTTCCTTCATCACCTTCAACACCTGGTCAGTATCCGTATCCTGGTGGGTATGAATGGTTAAAATCAGGCGCCGGGTATATTTGGCCAGGGTCCAGTTAATCACCTGTTTGCTGATCAGGTCAGCGTTGGGGACAATGATTTCGGAGCCATCGTACTGTTTGATCACACTTGCACGGATACCAATTCTTTTTACTTCACCTTCAAGTCCGCCCACAATAATGAGGTCCCCCACGGTCACCGGCCGTTCGAAGGCCAGGATCAATCCCGAAATAAAATTGTTGACTATATTCTGAAGTCCGAAACCGATACCCACACCCAGGGCACCGGCCAGCAGTCCCAGGTTCTGCATGGTAAAACCAGCAGATGACAGGGCCAGTAAAAATCCGACTGTGATTAAGAAGTACTGTGTAAGGGAACTAATGGCCCTGGGAACACCCCGGGGCAGTTTAAATCTCCCAAAAAGTTCAATCTCCAGCAGATTACGCATAAGAAAGGAAACCAGCCATGAGAGGTAGACAATCAGGATAAAGCCCAGGATATCCCGGATGCTTACATAGAGCTCTCCAAATTCATGTCCGATGTCAAGCACCTTGTTCGCCCCCGTGAGGAAAGGATTCCAGAGATAAAAAAGACGCATGGAATAGATGATCCACAGAAGGGCTGTTCCAAACCGAAGGTTTCTGAATAACCACTTGTAAATTTGATCTTTACTATTCTTTAAAACCAGTGATTTTTCGGCCGACTGTGTCTGGAAAAAATAGTGAATTGCAGTTAAAATACTGTGAAAACCGGTGGGGAAAAGCAGCAGCAGGATCAGGGACATGAGTACGGCTTCATTTACCAGTTCGGCATAATTCCAATATCCAAAGATATTAGCCAGCACGGCTAAGAAAGTCAGAAGAAAATAGAAGGGCTGAACCGTATTCAGGAGCTGGTAGAAAAAGTGTCCCTTTATTTCGTCCCTGGGGAGGCGCCTTTTGGCAAACAGGAAGTAGATATGAAAAGAGAAGAGGGCAAGGGATTCCAGGAGGCTGGAAATGCGCAAATATACCATTCCCAGCTGGAGGTAGTCATTTAGTATATTATACAGAAGAATGGCAAAAAGGTAGTACAGACTCAGGTGAATGCCTTTAAAAGCAAGACTCCGGACGATGGGGAGAAAGGGTAGAATAAAAAGAATAACAAAAATCTCCTTCATTAAGACAGGCCGGGCCGGTAGCCACCACAAGGCCAATAGCATGGTGAAAA
>JAYEOJ010000185.1:0-3956 GCA_034722835.1 Bacteroidota bacterium
GAAATCGACACCCAGTTTCAGTGCAAGGACTTCGTTAAACTTGTACCTGATTCCACCGCCTGCAGTGAAGCCAAATGCAACATTATTATAGCTGGTTCGTGAATAAATCGAGACCTCGTCATAGGTAATTGTCAATTCCTGGTCAGGTGGTCTGATAATACTGAGCCCACCCAGAACCCTGAAGTCAAAGTAGAGCTGTTGGGAGGCCCGGATGGAGAAGTGGGGGCCTATGAAGAGATTAATATAGTTCCAGAATCCTGAACCGTAGAGGATCTCAGCATCCTCCGGTATATCAATTCCACCTGGTGTATTGGTTTCTATGTAGGAGATTATATCATTTACAAGGGAGTCGCGCCTGGCATAATTGGAGCCAAAGGAAAAGGAGCCTCCGATTCCAAAATAGGAAACCGGAAAATATCCTGCATCAAATTTAATAGCTCCTCCATTATTGGCATAGCCGTTGCTGGATAGGTCGCCTGTGGCAGCATAGTCATTCAGGGGCATGGAGGCCCCGAAAGATATACTGGCAAAGTTCTGCTGTGCCATAAGCTGCAAAGTCGCAGTTGCCACAATTAATATAAGGATTCCGATTGCTTTTCTCATCTCAATTCAAAGTTTTCGTTCTAAAAGTACAAATTCTATCCTTTTCTTTTAAATGGCATGGTCATGCACCTGACACCTCCTCCGCCACGGGAAAGCTCTGCCCCATCAACGGTTAGTACATATTTATCAATGTTGGTGAGATCCCTTTTACCATTCAATACATCTTTCGATCCAATGATTTCATAACCCGATTGATTCAGGTTCTCAAGTGTATGTACGTTCCTGTTATAGCCGATAATCTTACCAGGGCCAATGGCAAAAAAGTTGGCTCCGCTGTGCCACTGTTCCCGCTCCTGGGTCATACTTTCCTTTTCCCCACCACAAAAAGAAGGTTTCAGATCCATTCCAAGTTCTTTCATGGCTTTGACCAGGTTCTCCACATTTCGGATGGAAACCACTTTTCCATGTTCAATATCAATCTGGATGGTCTGGTATTTATTGGATTTCAGGATCAGGGGCTCAAAGACCATGCAGGAATCATGATCCAGGAAGGTAAAGGTCATATCGAGGTGGATAAATGATTCCGGAGAGGAAGGTAGTTCCTGGATCAGTAAATGTTGTTTCTCTTTCCTTTCTGCAAGAATTTTAACCAGGAAGTCGATGCCCCTGGAGGTGGTCCTGGTTCCCAGGCCCACAAGGGTGATGTTTTCACTTGCGACCAGCAGGTCCCCGCCTTCAAAAGAGAAACTCTCTCTGCTGGCAGTTCTCTCATCGTGATGAACAGTCTGCACCCTGAAACGGGGATGATAATCAAAGATGGCCTGCATGATCAGTGCTTCCCTGTCTCTGACACGGTTTGCCATCCTGGATATCAGAACCCGGTCGCCCAGAGCCACTGAGGCATCTCTGGTAAAGAAGAAGTTATGCAGGGGCCTCAGGGAGAAGTGTTCGTTGCTCAGGTAAGCGGTGAGCGTATTTCGTTCAAGTGGAACCCCCTGTACCAGTTGTTTGGCAAGAACTTTTTCATTCAGATCCAGCAGCTTGTCGATCAGTAAGGGCTGCCCCTCCTGGTAGCAGGCTTTTTTGATAATTTTTTCCCGTATTTCGTTGGATCGCAGGATGTCCTTTAAAAGATCCATGATCCGGTAAGTGGGGACCAGGTGCTGCAAAAGGCATTCCAGCTGGTTGTATTCCCTTCTGGCCACAGAGAGATTGAGAATATCACTGTAGAGAGCCCGCTCCGCATTTTTGGGCGTCATATTTTCTACTTCCGGTCCCGGAGGATGAAGAAGAACACCTTCAAGATCTCCCGTTTCACTGTATACCTGGATGGCCGACATGGCACAAAGGTAATAGAATAAGCAAATGATTCATTCTGAAAATCCGTTCCGTTTATGGCTCTCGTCGCAGAATGGCTTGTTTGAAGAGTTTCCACAACGACAAAGCAAAACTGCATCTTCTGATTCAATAATCTTTCCGTCCGGGCCCTGGATTCGAAACCGACCTTTGACTTCAAGGGGACCACCGGCAAAAACTTTAAAGTGGGTATTTTCATTCTCCATGGGTGGCGCTTTAATCTGTAAAATCAATCTTCCGGTGTGTCCCGTCGCAATATGGCATGTTCCGGGATGCACCACAGCGGCAGAAAGAGGTCATTGTCGTTGGTTTCAGCTTCTGGTCCTCGCTCCCGATAATGCTGAAATTACCCTCTACAACGATGGGACCGTCCCTCATAATGCGTATGCTTGTTGGTTTCTCAGGCTTGGACAGGGATCTTGGAGTTTCTTCCGCAGGGCCCACATTCCTCTGTGCTTTTTTTTCCTCCGTTGTGAGGTCCTGATTATACTTCCAGATAATGGCCTGGGTGGGACATTTATTAACCACTTCGATGATTTTTCGTGTGGGTGCTCCATCCATATTCACCCAGGGTCTTCTTCCGGGATTGAAGACTTCGATCAGTTCCCTGAAACAGGTGGTGGCGTGGATACATTTCGCAGGTACCCAGAATACGGTGATGTCACCATTGGTATACTGTCTGTTCCTGGGATCGCCCATCTTCTGATTGCATGATTAATTGCAATAAAAAACAAAAAATCCCAGGGAATGTTCAAATGAACCTGATATTGAGGCATCATGCCCTTATATGAATCCGGCCTCAATGCCAAGGACAATGTCTTCCATGATTCTGTCCTTGTCAAGGGGATCATATTCGGTTTTCAGGTTGTTTCCGAAGATCCTGGCAATACCCTGCCAGAAGAAGGCTGTAAAGCCTCCTTTCAACTCCTTGATGACCTGGTAAGAAGTTCTGCCTGTTTCCCTGTCAATCAGTTTTACCAGGATGATCCCCTGCGTGACAGTCAGTCGTTTGACCTCTTTCTCAAACTGTTTCATGATCTCCTTCTCAGCCTGATTGATGTATTCCTTTCGCTCTTTTTCACTCTCCAGTGTATGCAGGTGATCGTCCATCTCTTTTAGTCTGATTCCGGCTACCTGTGCATAGGGATATGCCTTTTTAATATTGCGGATCATCCGCCTGTACCTCCTTTTCAGGTAGAGGTACTCAAAATCTCTTTGTTCGTATATACGAACCTCGGGCAGTTCGACAATGGGAAGGGTATCGGAGCCTTCTACCACGGCACGGGTGACCACCGACCTGTCTCTCTGATCCTCCTGAGCTGATACTTCTCCTACGGGGCAAAGCAAGACAGCTACCAATAACATATATGGCAGGTAAGCTTTCATCATAAATGTAAAGCAAGCAAAAACTGTACCGGTATCCCTGAAATTTCTAATCCATCAGCTTGATCATGGCATCCACCAGGTTGTTGGCACCATCGGCAATCTGGTCGATGGTAGCATCCAGCATGTAGCAGGGGGTGGTTACCAGCATATGATCGGGGTCCACCACCACTTCTCCATGAGTGGTGTAGACATGCTTGGCTCCCAGTGACTCCAGCGCATCGATGGTGCTTTCATCATTCCCGATGGTCAGGTGAACTTCTCCAAGTACTTTTGCCAGAATCACCGGTGAAATGCAAAGAGCTCCTACGGGCTTTTTCAATGCCACCATCCCGCTTATGGCCTCTTCCACTTCGGGCAGAATGGAGGCATCAGCCCCTTCAAAGGCCCAGGTAGAAAGATTTTTAGCAGCACCGAAACCGCCTGGCAGGAGCAGGCCGTCAAACGTGGCAGGATTGAACTGTTTCAGGTCCCTGATCTGGCCACGGGCGATACGTGCCGATTCCACCAGTACGTTTCTGGTCTCTTCCATCTCATCACCTGTGATGTGATTAATCACATGATGTTGACTGGTATCCGGAGCAAAAATCTCGTAGCTTCCTCCCTGTTTAACAATGGCCAGCAGGCTCAGGGTGGCCTCATGTATTTCTGCACCGTCGAATACGCCGCATCCC
>JAYEOJ010000186.1:0-3955 GCA_034722835.1 Bacteroidota bacterium
AGAAAAACGAACAAATACAAACACAAATTTTAGAGCTAAATGAGCTAAATATTGAAAAAAATGAAATGATAGGGATCGTAGCGCACGACCTCAAAAATCCTTTAACAAGTGCATTGAGTATTTCCGATCTTTTATGCAATGAAGAAATCACAGAGGAGCAGAGCGAATATCTAAGTTTGATAATAAAATCTCTGAATAGAATGAATAGCCTGGTTGCTAAAATAATGGAGATTAAGGTGCTGGAATCATCTACATTCAAAACAAACTATAGCAATGTTGATTTAAAGCAAGTTACTGAGCAGGTGATTTCAGCTTTAAGAATCCAGAGTGATAATAAAAAAATACGAATTGTGACTGACCTGGATGAGGTGCTTGCCTCCCTGGACAGAAGCCTGGTAGTCCAGATTATTGACAATTTATTATCGAACGCCATTAAGTTTTCAAATCACAATGCAAAAGTCCATGTTAGCCTGAAAGATGAAAATCAGACAATTCGTTTTGAAATTGACGATGAAGGCCCTGGAATAATGGAAGAAGAAAAACCTCGGCTTTTTCAGAAATTTCAAAAATTACATGCACGACCAACCGACGGTGAGAGCTCAACAGGCCTTGGCCTTTCCATAGTTAAAAAATACGTAGAGGCCATGGAGGGAAAAGTTTGGGTCGAAAGTGAATTTGGCAAAGGCGCCAAATTTATTGTTGAGTTTAAGAAATAGCCCGCAAGCCCGAGACTGGCGGATTGGCTTAAACAGAAAGCTCTTTGCGTAATATCCTAATGCGCTTGATGCTCAGCTTGGTGATCTCTGTAATTTGTTCATTAGAGTATCCCCTGGTAATCATGTTCACTGCAATTTCCTTAAGACCTTGTTCGATCCCCTGCTCGATTAACCTGGTACGGTATTCTTCAAATACATCTTTTGATTCCGGCGATATTGTTTCCATAATCCGATCTATTTTCTCAGGCTCCATGCCTGATACATTATACAAATAAAACAAAATTCTCTGGATATTTGTTTTCTCAATGTTTCTAATCTCCCGCAATATTTCCCTGGCCAGAAGGGGGTTTTCCTGGATGAAACCGATTAGATTGTCACTTCGTTTCATAAACCACACCCCGATTTTCACATTTGGCCGTTTGAAATGCTGAATGATTGCGTGGTCCTCAATATCCTTGGTGTCAAACAGCACATAGTCGAACAGGGGGACAAAGCGCTTCAGTTCCTCAGGTATATTCTTTACAATCTCCTGGCGGGTCCATCTTTGCTTGCCATGATAAAACACAATGGCAATAACCGGTGTAAGCTCCTGCTTGCTGCTCTGCTGGCTTTCCCACACATTAAGTATGTAGCGAAGCAGCTGCAAATGAATGCTCTTCGAAGGATAACTCTTATGTTCGTACAACAGGGAAATTTTGATCCGCTTATCCCCGTAAAGCATATTACAGGTAATATCCCTGAAATAGGGATCCAGCTCCCGGTCCACGTATTCGCTTGGGTCATACTCCAGTGTATCGAGATGTGCCCTGCTTATAAGCTCCCGGGGCAGGGTGCCCTGAAGTAAGTCCTGGAGGTTCTCCTTCACAGAAAACAGGTTCTTGAAGAAACTGTCGTGCGCAAATATCATTCACCCGGACTTAGATTATTGTTACTCAGGGTGTCCTGATGACGAAAACAGGCGGCCTGGGGCATAATTCCTGGTTCTACGAGGACCCCCTGTTTGTGGAACACCTGAGGGGTGGTTTGAAGTGGGTGATGGCTAAATAGCCTCCAGGTAAAGCAGCCAGCCTTTTCGGGCTTCCACAACTATGGGCTGATCCGGTCTGCAACTCAAAGTTTCCTGGAAATTTTCAATGTCAGGAGCTTTCAAGCTTGCATTCTCCGGTCCGAATCTCAGTTGTTCCCAATTGATCTGCAGTGTCACTTCCTCCGGTTCATCGGAAAAATTCCCCAGGGATATGAGTACCTTATTCTCGTGCACATAGGCAGTGGCTTTTATGTTCGGGTGACCGGTTTTCACCAGGGGATCCGTATCCCAGAAACCCTTCATCCCGGCACTTTCTATTCCAAAATCATCCCAGATCTCCCAGATAGCTGAGGGATTACAGGTGACACCCTCGGTGGACCAGGGTAGCCTGGTTGTCATACCGAAGACCATTCCCAGCCAGGGATTTCCGCCCCCATGGAGCATATCGCCCATATGCCCGAAGGGGATGCCGGAGACTTCTACCAGCCAGTTTTCCCAGGACATCTCATCATACAGAAAACTTTCCCCGAACCAGAGCTTGTCCACATAGGGGAAGTATTCGGCATACTGGGTGGCAGGACCTTTGGAAAATCCTGTATTGGAATGCAGGTCGATCAGACAACCCGGCTTTTCCTGTTCCATGACCTTGCGGATCCGTTTCATGACGTGGCGGTCGAAGGCAACATCGTCCATATACAAACCGTCAATCCCCACATTTCTAATGAGCCATCCCAGTCCCTCGATGTAGTAGTTGATCCATCTGCTGTCGCCCTGAGCCGTCAGAATGGATGCATCCACCCGGGTATCATCGGCATGATCATACCACTGGTGCCGGTAGGCCACCACCAGGTGTTCCCGGAGCCAGGGATATCCCCCTCCCGGTCCGTAGGAAAATATTTCATCCTGGAGGCTCCTGAGTGCCCAGATTTCTGGCACATGGTTGCTTAACTCACGTATGGTATAATAAATCTTGACCTTGAGCCCCTTTGCCTGGTTACGTTCCACAAAGGGTTTCATCACATCCACCGCCTTAAATGGATAGTTAATAAATGGATTAAAGGGATTCGCATGGTGCAGGTTCACGATCCGGATCCCTGCTTCCAGGTCCTCGGGTCCAGGGTCGGGTTGAGCGGAGTTATGGAAATAGCGATCCCGGAACTGGGAAAGCGATTGAAGGGCTTTTACCGGGGTAATCAGAATGGCAAACTCAAAGCTCATTTCTTCTCCGGCTTCCAGCTCCATTTCCCCGGTAAAGACCGAAGCCTTTACCTGTTTATCTGTCCGTTGGATGCTGAAACCACCTGAGCCATCGTTATTCCAGCTCTGCGGATGCGGGGGATGGTAGAGGTTAAGCAGGGGACCATGATAGCTGCTTCCCCTTAGTTCCACCCAGAGGCCTCCCCGGGTATTGCCTATCCAGAAACTGTCCTCCGGCCCCTTCCAGCCCGATTGGTGCTGTTCCGGTACAGCAGTTCCGGCAAGCCCCATTCCCATCATATATTGAGCAATCCCGGTTCGAAAGGGAATCTCCAGCCTGACATCCTTAAGTTGCATATCCTGCTTTGCTTTCAGGGTAAACTGGTAACGCATGTACCCGTCCGATTCCAGGCTTCCTTCTCCATGAAGTTCCAATTGTTCAGAATGATTCGTCCAGCTTGAATTCAGGATGCCCCCCAGGTTTTCAAGGGAATGGAAATTACTTTCAGCAAATAATATCTCACTGTTTTTATCAAGAATCCGGAAGACCATGGGGCTTTCCAGAAGTTCGTATTCACTCACCCGGATGGACTCCGGGAGTCCTTTGTCGCCTGTCCGTATATGTTTTCCATATAACTGAAATTCAAATTCCCCGGTCTGACTGATAGGGGTATAAGGAGCTACAGGCGCTGTGTCCAGTCCTGCCTTTGAATTGAGCCAGCGCAGCCTGGAGTGCCGCCAGGGTTCGCTATCTCCCCTGTCTGCCAGCACCTTCCTTCCAATTTTCAGTTCAATTCCTACTTCCTGTTTTTCCCCGGCAGCCGCACCCACCAGGATGCTGCCGTAATACTTACCTGGTTTAATATCTTCCGGGATATCCACTCCGATCCATAAGGCCTGTACACGGTCCTGTCGTACATCAACTTCTTTCACAAAAGAATTTCCATAAATGTCTGTTCCTCCAGTGTTGAAGCAGGTGAGCCTGCTGCTATCCAAAACGCTTCCACCGGGTCCC